>WRIW01000002.1 GCA_009782505.1 Clostridiales bacterium | reverse complement strand
GCGGAACCGTCGCAGTGCGAAAGATTATAGTCGTATCGTCTACGACCTCAAACCGCGCTGTTTCCTCGTTACTATCGTTGTAAATCAATAATTCGCCATCTGTAAAAGAGTAATAATATGTCCCAACCATCGCAAAACTGCTGATCGGCGGCGTGGCGAGTTTTGCCGTACCGTCGCTATAAAGCGAAATTGAAAGCATACGCATCATGCGGTCGCGGTCTGTTGCGTTTTCAAGGATATACTGCTGCCACGGTTGTTCCGGCGGGTAGACGCTAAAAACCCATAAGCCGCTGTCGTTCGTTTTTTCTGTGGCGCACAAATGATCCCGCGAATACCCTTTAAGCTCGAAAATATGCCAACCGTCGTATTCGTCGGTAGCATATCCGATTTTTTTACCGGGTTTTCCGTTCGCAATATGGACAAAATGATAGACGGTATCGCCCCAAAGCAGTTTCATATCCCGCGAAAAGAACGCCGGATTTTCTTCATAAATCATCTTCATTTCGATGAGCGGTTCGCTAACAGCCCTGTTCACAGCAAATCCCGTGCTCAACACAGCAACCAAAACTATCGCCGCGACGACAACCACCCGCGACGGCTTTTTGAAATGCAATACCCGCTTCACCCGCTCCTTCACTCCACCTTCGCCGAACGCAAGCGGGCTGCCGCCGATCATTCTACGTTCAGTCGATAAGGACAACAGCGACAGCGAATAATCCTTTTTCGTATTGCTGCCCATTTCTTTTAGCACTCGCTCATCGCATGACATCTCCATGTCAACGCCCATCAGCATAAATGCTACCCACGCAAGCGGATTGAACCAATGCAGGCACAGCACAAAATACGCCGCGAATTTTACGATATGGTCACAGCGCCGGACGTGCGTCTGCTCATGCAAAAGAATATATCCGCGCTCATGCTCGGACAGACCGACAGGCAGATAGATTTTTGGAGCGAATACGCCAAGCACGAACGGCGACTGGATACAGGCAGCTTCATAGATATTTGCCTCGACATGGGCGGAGCTCCGCATTTTTCGTTTTAGGATAATAAACGACGCAACGCCATATATGAGCATAAAGGCGATGCCGATAATCCAGATCCATGAACCGATGAACGTCCAGACTTGAAGCGGATTAACGCTGTCAATGGGCGCGGCGGCAGGCAAAACACTACTGACCGCGTTATTCACAAACGGTATGCCGCTATCAATGCGTGGTATCGGTTGCATGGCGATGTCCGGCGGTATTGGCTGCGCTTTAAACGGGAGCAAGCTGAACACGCTCTCTATGGAAAACGGGAACACAAGCCGGAATCCCGCCACCGCCCACAGCGCGTAAGATATTATCTTCGGGGCTTTTTTCAGCGGCAGACGGGCAAGGCAAATCGCCGCGATGACGAACGCCCCGGTGATGCTCATGTTCAAAACAATGAGAAACAGTTTTTCCATCATGACCTCCAAACGTATCCGCTTTCCATTTCTGTAGCGAACTTAGGATATGTCACGTTAATCATCCTCCGCGTGTTCTTCGATAAGACGTTTTAACTCCGCCACTTGTTCCGCTGTCAGTTTTTTGCCCCCGGCAAAAGAAGTGATGAACTTCGGCAGCGACCCGCCAAATGTATCCTCTACGAAATGGCGGCTCTGACACGCCCTCAACTCGTCGAGAGTAAGCAAAACTGACACATTCGCGTTTTCGTTCTTGAAAACGCCTTTGTCACACAGCCTTTTCAAAATGGTGTAGGTAGTGGATTTTTTCCAATCCAGCTCCCGCTCCGCAATAGCGACCAATTCCGGCGAGGTCAGCGGCGCGCCGCGCCATATCAACGCCGCGAGTTTTTCCTCCGCTGCGGTTAGTTGCAAGCCTTTAGCCATAGGGATTCCTCCAAACTACAATCAATAGACTATGACCAGTCTAACATGTGTAGTCTATGAAGTCAATGGGAATTTTCAGGTAATTGTAAAAAGTCTGATACGGCTGATACGCTTGGCAATGCGCCAAAGTAAATAAGCAAGATACAAAATCAATAATAAACAAACGTTCGCAACGATGTTTATTGTACGTAATAGTGGTCAATGGTATACTGATAAAAAAAGGGACAGGGGGGCAATAGATGGGCTGCTTGGGTAATATTGTATGGATCCTCTGTGGCGGGATATGGCAAGCCTTAGCATGGTGCCTCGTAGGGCTGCTGTGGTGCGTCACGATTGTCGGGATACCCATCGGACGGCAATGCTTCAAGTTCGCCTCCCTTGCGTTTGCCCCATTCGGAAAGGAAGTGCAGTACGGCGGCGGTGCGCCGTCGCTTATCGCTAACATCTTCTGGATCGTCTTCGGCGGCGTCCCCTTGGCGATATGCGCCGCGGCAAACGGCTTGATACTGTGTTGTACCATTATTGGGATCCCATTTGGATTGCAATGCTTCAAGATGGCGAAACTCGCCCTCATGCCATTCGGCGCGAGGATCGTATGAGTTGACAGGAAGCAGAGAGGAGCTGATTGCCATGTCCAAACCGATTAAGGACCGCCCCGTCGCGGAGGACGGATGCTACTATATGACCGAGAACGAGATCCGGGCCTTCCAAAAGATGGCCGTGCCTTCCCCCTTCGACCACGCCGCGATCAAAAACAAATCGCTAAATATACAGTACGGGTCGCTGCCGGAGCAGCTGCTGGACGTCTATATGCCGGAGGCCTCCGAAGGGCCCTTGCCCGTGGTCTTCTATGTGCACGGCGGCGGATGGACCATGGGGTCGAAGACGGAAGGGTTCCTGGGCGGTATCATCGGCCTGATTGACCACGGCTACGCCGTGATATCGGTGGACTACCGCCTGGCGCCGAAAGCGGTGTTCCCCGAATTTATATTCGACGTGAAGACCGCAGTCCGCTGGGCCCGCGCCCATGCCCACGCGTACAACTTCGACCCCTCCCGCTTCGGGATGGCGGGAGACTCGGCGGGAGGGCACATCACCCTGATGATGGGCTTCACCGCCAACCGGCCCGAGTACGCCGGTGAGAAGTACGGCTGGCCCGGATTCTCCGACGAGTTGGAAGCGATCTGCGATATGTACGGTCCCTCCATGTTAGATGCATCCGGAGACGAGCTCTTTCGGGAGTCCGGCGTCCCCCGCTTATCCAGGGAGAAACCCGGCGAGCCGGCGTTTTTCGGCGCCGTATTTGGCACGACCGCCGCAAGCCTGCTGGGATTGATCAGCCCGATCAGCTATGTGCATAAAAATATCCCGCCCACATTGATTCTCCAGGGCGTGAAAGACGGGGTCGTCGCCTACCAGCATTCGACTCTTCTCGCGGAGAAGATCGCCGGTATCTGCGGGGAAAGCAAGGTGAAGCTGGTCCTATATGAGGATCGGAATCACGCGGACTACGGTTTTAATACCAAAGAGAATAGCGACGTCATCGCGGCGTATTTTGACCACTACCTGAAGTAAGCCGCGCCCGCAGCCCAAAAGCGGCGCGGCTTAACCAGTAGTCTGCGCTGCTTTGGTCGCGCCCTTCTCTCATCGCGCTGTATGTGGTTCCTTGTATCGCCCGCTATATGCACGCACCGACATTTTTGACTTTTATTATACTATATATTATAATAAGAATAGTTCCTGGTACGGCTCCAAGAGATATACCAGGCGGCTACATTCCGCGTCAGGCGGCCGGGTCTCTTTCTTTGAGCATAAACGCAGCCTGGCGCTTTTCGATCTCTTCCATGGCTTCCCGGTGATTGTCCGCGGAAAACATGAACCTCCCCGTCTCGTCGAATACCTCGACGTGCCCGTGGACGTAGCTCAGCTTATACTTCATACAGACGCCCCCTCGCATATGATCTGTCTTGATCATACACAAAGAAGTGTGCTATAAACCCGCCAGTAATCCCTGCTTTCCCGCCGTGGCGTTTCGGATCCTGTCTACTTTATGCTGTCCACATACCGGGCGGCTGCCTGCCCGGCAAAGAGCCCTTCCGCCGCGGCTTTCGATATTTGCAGAGGGGGGCCGGTACAGTCGCCGCAGGCAAATATCCCGGGGACATTGGTCTTTTTGTCGCCTTCTATATGGATATATCCTTCCTCTATGCCCAGCCCGTTGACCAGGGTATGCGGGGCTATGGCGTCCCGCAGCAGAAACACCCCGTCGGTCTCCAACACCGGCAGTATACCTCCGGCAAACTCTATGCTTTGTACCGTCTCTCCGCCCCGTATGGCGGATATCTCGCCGCTGTAGCAGACGATGTCCGGCTTAAGCCCCTCCGGCCGCGGGCCCGGGTTGACATAGACCACCGATACGCCTATATCCGACATATAGTTCGCCTCATCCGGCGCGTCTGCCGATATACCGTAGACGATGGCTTTCTTCCCCTTGTACAACATACCGTCGCAGGTGGCGCAATAGCTTACGCCCCGGCCCAGAAGCCTCTCCTCCCCTTCGATGGCCCCTGTCCTCATGGCGCCTACCGCCAGCACCACGGCTTTCGCGTACAGGACATGTACGCCCACGCTTATCAGGAACTGATCCCCCATAGGGAGTATATTCGTCGCTTTACCTTTCTCGATGAATACGCCAAGTCTGCGGGCATGTCTGGTAAAGCGATTCATCATCTCAAGGCCTGTCACGCCCGGCATGCCCAGATAGTTGTCTATTTTTTCCGCGCGGGTAAGCCTGGACGCCCCTGAATCCAGAACCAGCACGCTGCATCCGCGCATGGCGCTGTTGATCGCGGCCGACAATCCCGCCGGCCCGCCGCCGATGATTATGACGTCAAATAGTTCATCCATACCTGCACCTCATTATCCTGTGATTTGTATTGCTTTTCTATACCCGGACCGTCCGTCACGCTGATGAAAGGGGGAAGCGATCATGCATTGTAATCAGGCCAGGCAAATCTATGATCAAAACATTCAGGCTTATCTGAAAAGCCCCGTCGGAGGGAAAAACAACATCCAATCAAAAGCGCTTTCCCGTTTTCTTCGGTTCCTTAAGCCCGGCGCCAGGGTGCTTGACCTGGGCTGCGGCCCCGGCATGAACGCCGAACTGGTGATGAACAGCTATCCCCACATAAGGGTCACCGGCTTGGATCTCAGCAGAGTCATGATCCGCCATGCAAGAAAAAGGGCGCCCAAAGGAGACTTCCACTGCCTGGATATACGGACGGCGTCATACCCGGAGAACGCCTTTGACGCCATAATCGTCGCTTCTGTCGCTTACCATCTGAAGCCCGCCGAGCTGGCGGAGTTGATCAGAAACGCCGCCGCCGCGCTAAAGCCTGACGGGCTTCTTTTTCTCAACTTCTGGTCCGGCGGCTACTCGGGGTTCAAGCAGCTGGATTTCGCGAACCGCCCCATGATGGTGTACTATCATGAGGATACCTTCCTCTCTCAGCTGATCCGCCTCCACGCCTTTGGCAGCCTTTCTGTGAAAAAGCACCCGCGTCAGCTGGACACGGCGTCCGGCCAGGAATCGATCACGGACGTTTACTACGTCGGGCAGGCGTTAAAGACTTACAGCGCCGCCGACCTGCTTATCTACGACTCCATGTACTCCGTCGCTCACCGGGTATTTGAAAAAGGCGTCCGTAAGAAATCCCTCTAAGTGGCGCGCTTCCCTGCTTCCTCCACCGCCATGGCGTCGCACAGATTATTATAATCGTTGTCGCTGTGGCCCTTTACCTTGCGCCAGGATATCTGATGGACGCGGCTCAAATCCAGAAGCTTCTCCCAGAGCTCCCGGTTCTCCACCGGCTCCTTCCTTGCGTTGCGCCAGCCATTGATTTGCCATTTGACAATCCATTCTTGGGAAAAAGCGTTGACTAGATAGGCGCTGTCGCTGTACAGTTCCACCGCGCAGGGCCTCTTGAGGGCCTCCAGGGCCATGATGGCGGCGGTGAGCTCCATACGGTTGTTGGTCGTATCGTCCTCGCCCCCCTGAAGCCTTCTCTCCTCGTCGCGCCACAGGAGCACGGCGCCCCATCCCCCCGGCCCGGGGTTGCCTTTGCAGGCTCCGTCCGTATATATCTTCACCGGGCTAAGATCATTTGCCAAAGCTCACAGCCTCCAGACTATCTACCACTTGTATCCATAGCTGCCCCTGCTTTCGCGTCATGGGCCAGTTGGAGGCGTCGCTTATGATCAGGGGCCTTTCCGCGGATTCTTTTTTCCAGCTCCCCTTGATGATTTTATTATCGACGATGCATAAGGCGTCGCCGCTGCCGACGATATCTACCGACGAGGTGACGGGGTCTGTATTTCTCGCCTTGCTCTGGGCGGCAATGATATAGATCGTATCCGCCGCCATCGGGGCTCCGTCCAGCGTAGACTGGGCCTTATTATTGATGTACCGCCGGTATTGGCCGCCCTCCCCCAGCTCCCCGTCCCATATCCACTGCACCTGATACCCGCCCCGCCCGGATACATAGGTCAGCTCGAGCTGCCCGTCCGGCAGCGCTTGCCCGGCGAATTCGGTAGCGACGGGAGGGAGATCCGGCGCTTTGCAGGCATATTGCTTATTGGTAACCGCCTCCACCAGCTTGTCCGTACTCGTATATGTGCTGTGCGGCCTTCTCCGGGATGGATCCTGCCAGAAATACTTCTGGGCGTTGCTTATCTCGTTGATATCCTTTATCCTCAGGTTTCCGATCATGGCCAAGGCGTCTTCCGCGCCGCCTACATGGGCATAGGGCAGATCCATGCCCTTCGCCAGCTGTACAAAATAATACCTCGCGCTTCGCACCGGCCCTATCACCGCTGCCGCTTGTGTGTAGAACAACGCCATGTACCGGGTGATCCCCCCCTCGGCGATGATCTCATACACCACGTCGGCCTTATCCAGCCCCGACTGGGGCCTGGCAGGATCATAGTTGTCGATCATCACAAGGATGCCGGTGGGCAAGTCCGGTACGATGGCCGGCATCGGGCGCGGAGGTATCACCGGCTCCCTGTGCCCCTTGCCGATCACTGTCTCCGCCTGCTCTGCCGGAGCCTGTTCCGCCCCGGCGTCGGGATCGGCGGCGCCGCAGCCGGATAAGGATAGCATCAATATCAATGAAGCGATAAGCAGTTTCATGAGTTTTGTCCTTTCGCCGGGTGCGGCGCGGCGCACGGGCTTATGCATGGGAAGGCAGCCGGCTCCACCATCTCCGGCGCGGGTCGCTGCGGTCAAGGCGACCCGGGACGGAGTCCCCCGGCTTCTGTTTCTTTGGCGTCCCCTGCCCCTTATCCATATTTTCCCGGGCCACAGCCAACATCAGCTTGATCCTGTTTTCCTGATTCACCCTGGTGGCGCTGGGGTCGTAGTCTATGGGCACGATATTTGCGCTGGGCTCTGTTTCCCTGATCTTCCGTATCATCCCTTTGCCGCAGATATGATTTGGCAGGCAGCCGAAGGGCTGGGTGCATACGATATTGCCGTATCCTTTTTCCACCAACTCCACCATCTCCGCCGTCAGGAGCCAGCCCTCGCCCATCTGGCAGCCGGCGCCGATCACGCCCTCAGCCAGGGACTTTGTGTGGGAAAAACGGGACGGGGGGACAAAATCCGGGTAAGCGGCTATGGCGTTGATCATGACGTCCTGCATTCTCATGATATACTTCCCGATGGCAGCCCGGATCCTGGCGTCGGCGCCGCCGCCGCCGTACAGCTTATGGTTTTCCACCTTTCCGTCAAGGGTATACAGCATAAAATCAAGCAATCCGGGAACCATGACCTCGCAATCCTGGCTCGCCAGGAAATCTTCGAGATTATTATTGCCCAGGCTGGCGTACTTGACATAGATCTCGCCGACGATGCCCACTTTCACTTTCGGTACGTGATCCCGGGGGACGGCGTCGAAGTCCGCCGCCATCCGGCTGAAGTTATCCCCCATCTCTTTCATGGAGTAGCCCTTTTTCCGGTTGAACTGCCCGGTGATACGGGCGATCCAGGCTTCCACCAGCGAAGCGGCGGCGCCTTTTTCCCTTTCGTAGGGCTTCACCTGGTTGCTCAGGGCCATGAGGCCGTCGCCATAGACCAGCCCCGCCAGCATCTGATAGATCAGGGGCAGGGTGAGCCGGAAGCCGCTGTTCTTCTCCAGCCCCGACAGGTTAAAGGATATGACGGGTATCTCATCGAAGCCAGCCTTCTTTAGTGCCCTGCGCAGCAAAAAGATATAATTCGACGCCCGGCAGCCGCCGCCGGTCTGGGACATCAGCAAAGCCGTTTTGCTCAAATCGTACTTCCCGCTCCTCAGCGCGTCCAGCATCTGGCCGATGACCAGCAGGGCGGGATAACATGTATCGTTGTGTACATACTTCAGGCCTTCCTCCACCACGTTTTGGCCGCAGTTATCCAGCAGCTCCACCCGGTAGCCGGCGTTCGTAAAAATATTCTTGATGAAAGCAAAGTGTATGGGCGCCATAATGGGCGCCAGTATCGTATACTCGTCTTTCATCTCTTTCGTAAATGGCACCCTCGGTATGCGCCCGCTGCCCAGTGTCTGCGCGGCAGCCATCCCCACGGTACCTCTCCTAGTCCTGCTCATCCGTTCTTTCTCCTCCGATAGCCGCCAGCAGGCTCCTCAGCCTGATCCTCACCGCGCCCAGGTTGGCGATCTCGTCGATCTTGATTTGGGTATATATCTTATTTCTTTCTTCCAGTATATCACGGACTTCATCTGTTGTGATAGCGTCTACGCCGCAGCCGAAAGAAACCAGCTGCACCAGGTTCATATCTTCCTGGGTCCCGACGTAGTGGGCCGCCGCGTACAGGCGGCTATGGTAAGTCCACTGATTAAGCACCGTGCCGGGCGCTTTCTCTACCAAGGGGCTCAGCGCGTCTTCTGTGACCACCGCAGCGCCGAAGTCGGCGATCAATCGATCGATGCCGTGGTTGATCTCGCCGTCTACGTGGTAGGGCCGCCCCGACAGGACGATGATCTGGCGTCCCTCCGAACGCGCCCTGGCGATGATTTCCATTCCCTTGTCCTCTACCTTCCTCCGATAGGCGCCGAGGGCGGCATAAGCGCTTTCGCGGGCGGCTCCGACCTGCCGGAGGCTGAACCGCTCCCCAAGCTTATCCTCCAGTATCCGCCGCATAGCAGCGCCAAACTCCTTAGGCCTGTGTAAGCCGAGGTAGTCATATAGGAATACCTTCCCTTTCACCGCCGGCTCGTTGGCGGCGATCACCTCCGGATAATACGCCACCACCGGGCAATTGTAATGGTTATCTCCCAGGCCTTCGTCGAGGTTATAGGTCATGCAGGGGTAAAATATCGCGTCGGCCCCTTGCTCAAGGAGATAGCGTATGTGGCCGTGCATGAGCTTCGCGGGGTAGCAGATGGTGTCGGAAGGTATCGAAGCTTGCCCCGCCAGATATAGCTCCCTGCTTGAGGGCGGAGATACGACGACGGGGAATCCGAGGGCATTGAAGAAGGCCTGCCAGAATGGCAAAAGCTCATATAGATTAAGGCCCAGGGGTATGCCTACCCTCTTGCGGCCATATGCCTTCCCCTCTCCCCCGGGCTTAAGCCCTTCTTCGCGGCAGGCTTCTATCCTCTGCTGTTTATATGCATAGAGGTTGAGGCTTTGGTCGTTCGTCTTATTCGTCACCGGGCGGGAGCAGCGGTTTCCGCTGATGTAACGCCGATTTCCCCCGAAAGCATTTATTGTCAATTGGCAATTGTTGCTGCACATGCCGCAGTTGGCCGACGTCGTCTCGTGTTTGAACCCCTTCAGCTCGTCCCGGTCCAGCAATCCTCTCCGCCTGTCGGCAGTACCAAACGCCTCCCGTATCCCCTTATCTTTTTCAGATCTTTGCTCTTTGGCAAATATTGCGGCGCCGTACGCGCCCATCAATCCGGCTATCTCCGGCCGGATCACCTGCAGATCCAGCTCCTGCTCGAAAGCCCGGAGCACGCCGTCGTTCAGGAAGGTACCGCCCTGTACGACGATGCGCTTGCCTAATGGTTCGGAGGCGTCGGGGCGGATCACTTTATACAAGGCGTTTTTCACTACGCTGATGGACAGCCCCGCGGATATGTTCTCGACGTCGGCGCCGTCCTTCTGGGCTTGCTTCACCAATGAATTCATAAATACCGTACACCGGGAGCCCAGATCCACAGGGCGTGGGCCAAAGAGGCCAAGCCGTGCGAATTCTTCCGTTTCATAACCAAGAGCGTTGGCGAAAGTCTGGAGAAAAGAGCCGCAGCCGGAAGAGCAGGCCTCATTCAGAAAGATATTGTCGATGGCGCCGTTTCGGATTTTAAAGCATTTGATATCCTGGCCGCCGATGTCGATGATGATATCCACATCCGGCATAAAAAGGGCCGCCGCCTTGTAGTGCGCCACCGTCTCCACGACGCCGTGATCCACGCGGAAGGCATGGCGTACGATATCTTCCCCGTATCCCGTGACCGCGCTGCCGGCGATCTCCACATGAGGCCAGGCTTCATAGAACTCCTGGAGAAACGCGCGTACCGTCTGGACCGGGTTTCCATTGTTGGTCTGATAGCTGCTTGCGAGTATCCTGTCTTCCCCGTCGGCCATCACCATTTTGATGGTCGTCGAACCGGCGTCCACGCCAAAATACGCGCGTTTTGTATCCGGCCCCGGCTTCTTGAAGGCTACCGACGCCTTCCCGTGCCGTCTGCGGAAGTCTTCGTACTCCCCCTCGTCGCGGAACAATGGCGCCATGAAGGCATACTGCCCGCGGTTTCCATAATCCTCCAATGCCCGGGCTACCTCAGCCAGATCAAGAGGCTGATCGGCCGAGTACGCCGCCCCCAAGGCCACATAGTACAGGGATCCCTCGGGGCATATGCCTGTCGTCTCCAGGCTTTTGTCGAAGCTTGCCCGCAGCCGGGACAGGAAGGTCAGGGGCCCTCCCAGATAGACGACCTGCCCCTTGATGGGCCGCCCCTGGGCCAGCCCGGTGATAGTCTGGCTTACCACTGCCGCGAAGATACTTGCCGACACGTCTTCCTTCAGGGCGCCCTGATTGAGCAGCGGCTGGATATCCGACTTCGCGAATACGCCGCAGCGGGAAGCTATGGCGTACTCCCTTTCCGCCCTGCCCGCCATCTCGTTCATTTCTTCCAGGCTGATTTCCAGCAGCGTAGCCATCTGGTCGAGAAACGCCCCCGTCCCTCCCGCGCAGGTGCCGTTCATCCTGACTTCCAGCCCGCCGGTGAGGAAGAGTATCTTCGCGTCCTCCCCGCCAAGCTCGATGATCACATCCGCTGCCGGCAGAAGCTTGCCCGCGGCTATACGGGCGCCAAACACTTCCTGGACAAAAGGCACCGCGCAGCTTTCCGCAAGGCCCATGCCGGCGGAGCCGGAGATAGCCAGCCGGGCGCGCCTGAGATCCGGCATCTCCTTCGTCAGCCGCCTCAGCAGGTCCGCTGTGCAGCCGGTGATCCGCGAATAATGCCGCTCATAGGATTCGTATATGATTTCTTCCATGGCGTCCAGCACCACGCACTTGACGGTGGTGGAGCCTATGTCCAGGCCGATCTTCAAGCAGGTCTCCTTTTGCGGTCATCGAACGGTGACTATTAACCTTTGTATTATACTATTAATATAATGCCGCCGCAATGTCGCCAAATCAAGCGACATAACCGGCGGCGGCGGCGATAGCGGCGAATTCTTCCAGGGACAGCGCTTCCGGCCTGCGTCTGTGGTCGATACCGGCCGACTCCAGGACCTCGGCCCAACTCCTGCCATTGGCGGGAGTAAAGGCGCCCAGGGACTTTAAGCCATTTAAGAGGTTTTTCCTCCGCTGGTTGAAAAGGCCCCGGATCACCAGCCACAACGCGTTTTCTTCCGCGCCCAGCTCCAGGCGCCGGCGGCGAAAGGCGACCACCGCCGAGTCCACGGGGGGCGGTGGCGTAAAGTAAGCCGGCTCAAGTACCATAACCTGCTTCGCCTCGCCGTACCAGGCGGCGGCCAGGGCCAGCAGCCCGTAGTCATCCTGCCCCGGCTGGGCGGTGACTTTACCTGCCACTTCTTTTTGCAGCATGACGGCGCCCCCTTCGGCCCCTCTCAAACGCCGGAAGACCATGGTGACAAACGCGGAGGATATATTGTACGGCAAGTTGGCGCAGATTTTATAAGCTGCCGCCGCGCCGCCAGGCGCCCCGGAGCCTGTAGCCGCCAGGGCGTCCAAATCCAGCTTCATGACGTCCCCTTGTATGATCTCTACGCAGGGTTCATCGCGGAATCTGTCCCGTAGATAGGGGATGAGGGCCCTGTCCAGCTCGATCGCCATGACTTTGGCGCCTCTCTCCGCCAGCACCGCCGTCAGGCTTCCCGCCCCCGCCCCGGCTTCGATGACCGTATCGCCCGGCTCTATCCCCGCCGCGTCGGCCATTTGCTCCAGCACAAAGGCGTTGAATATGAAGTTCTGCCCTAATTCCTTTTTAAAACGGAAGCCCTGACGGGCCAGAGCCGTCAGCGCCGTATTCTCTTTATTCGTCATCGTCGCCGGTCATCTCCCGTATAGCCGTGAATACCTCCTGCCGGCTTATGCCGTAAGCATTGAGCCGGCGTAAGAACTGCTTCCCGTTGGTCTGCCCCAGGCCCAGCCGCCTGGCCAGCCTGTCTCTCTTTGCCCGGGCGCCCAATCCTCCGGATAGCCCAAGTTCGAGCATGTCCGCCTGGGTGAACAGCTCTTGCCGTTTGGCAACCAGCGTGGCTTTCGCCGCCTGGAGCGCCGCAAGTATCTCAGCCGGGGAAGCGTACTCCACCCCCACCCCCCGGCTCCTATCCCGGCGATCCCTGTACAGGTACGCGTGCTTACAGCCCGGTACGGCCCCTTCGATGATATGGCGGATCTTCGCGCCCGGGGCGTCCGGGTCCGTCAGCACGATGACGCCGCAACGCTCTTTCGCCATCCTGATCTCATCGAGCATTTCCCGGGAAATGCCCAGCCCGCTTGTGACTAGAGTCTGCGCCTTGCAAGCCCGCTTTACCGCAGCCACGTCGTCCTTGCCTTCGACGACAACGACTTCCCGTATCATCGGCATGTCGTCCTTATTCGCCTTTGTATATATACCGGCGTCCGCGTCCATATCGCTCCTACTGCTGTATCCGGTAGGCCCGGCAAGCGTTTTCCCAGGTGAGCTTCGCGAATTCTTCATGGCTTATGCCTCGCAGCTCCGCCAGCGCCCTGCCGGTAGCCGCCACATGGGCGGGCTCATTGCGCTTGCCCCGGTACGGCTGGGGCGAGAGATAGGGGCAATCCGTCTCGATGAGCAGCCGGTCGAGGGGTACGGCCATGGCGGCGCGGCGGAGCTTATCGGCGTTTTTGAAGGTCACCGTCCCGGAGAAGGAGATATAAAAGCCATTTTTCAGGATATCCGCCGCCATTTCGGCGCTTCCGGAGTAGCAATGATAGATGCCGCCGTTGGCCCAGCCTCCCTCTTCCGTCAGGATGTCGAAGCACTCCCTGTGGGCTTCCCGGTCATGTATCGCCACCGGCATAGCCAAGTCCAGCGCCAGGCGGATCTGGCGCCGGTAGACCTCCCGCTGGACTTCCCTGGGGGAATAATCATAGTGGAAGTCCAGCCCGATCTCGCCGATGGCAAGGATCTTCGGATGGGCGGCCCAGCCCTTGATCTCTTCCAAAAGTTCGTCGGTCATGGATTTTGCGTCATGGGGGTGGAGGCCTACCGTACCGTAGATAAAGTCGTACCGCTCCACCAGCTCCATCGTGCGCTTAGCCGAACCGCGGCTGCAGCCAACATTGACGAAACGGGTCACGCCCGCTTGCTTCGCCCTTTCAATCACTTCAGCCCGGTCTTCGTCAAAGTCTTTGCTATCTACATGAGCATGCGTATCAAACCACATCTGACTTGTCTTTTTCCTTTCTGACTTCGCCCATTTCCTCAATCTACTCGGTCATGTACCATCAGAAGTACACTCCCTCGCGATTTCGTCGCTTGTCTTGGCGACCGCGTCGCAATGCCGCCTTGCCAGTCACAGGCTGCCTGCTATAGGCTGCCCTCTATGCGTGCCTATTCTTCGTTGCTTGCTAAGCGTCTATTCGCGGAAAGAGAGCCGCGCCCTTGCTCACGCGCTGCCCCTGCTTCGTGCCGCCCCAGGCAAGCAGATCCCAGCTCAGCCCGCCCTCCGGCCAGTACCCAATCTGGGCCCAGACCAGCTCCGGTATATTTGGCATGGCGGGCGCCAGCAGCAGCGTGGCGATGCGCACGGCTTCCAGCAGGTGATACAACACCTTGCCAAGCCTATCCCGCATCGCCGGATCCTTCGCCAGCACCCATGGGGCAGTCTCGTCGATGTATTTATTCGCCCTGCTGATCAGCTTGAATACAGCCGTCATCGCATTGGCGAAGTCCAGTTTCTCCATATACTCCGCCGCTTCGTCGGTTACGCTTTCCGCCAGCGCGCGCAGCTCCATATCCGGCTCCGGCAGCGGCGCGTCCCCACAGGTTGGCGCCTCGCCGTCGAAATACTTCTCCACCATAGCCACTGTCCTGGAGACCAGGTTGCCGTAGTCGTTCGCCAGATCCGAGTTGATCCGCTGGATCAGCGCGTCTTCGCTATAGTAGCCGTCCTGCCCGCTGGGAATGTCCCTGAGCAGGAAGTAGCGGACCGCGGCTACGCCGTATTTTTCGATCAATACCAAAGGGTCTACTACATTACCCGTGGACTTTGACATCTTGCCGGAGTCCAGCATCACCCAGCCGTGGCCGAAGACCTTTTTCGGCAAAGGGATATCCGCCGCCATCAGGATGACGGGCCAGATGACCGCGTGGAACCGGATGATGTCCTTCGCCATCAGATGCACGTCCGCCGGCCAGAACGCGTCGTACAGCGACAGGTCGCCCGAGCCGTATCCCAGGGCTGTGACATAGTTGCTCAGGGCGTCGAACCATACGTATATCACATGCTTCCCGTTTACCGGCACCGGGATGCCCCAGTCAAAAGAAGTCCTGGAGATACAAAGATCCTCGAGGCCGCTCTTCACAAAGTTGACCATCTCATTGCGGCGGCTTGCCGGCTGTATGAAGTCCGGATTCTCCTCGATATGCTTGAGTAAAACGTCCTGATATTTCGACATCCTGAAGAAATAGCTCTCCTCCTCGATGACCTCCACTGCCTTCCCGCAGTCGGGGCATATGCGCTCCTTGCCCACTTGCCGCTCGGTATAGTAAGCCTCGCAGGAGACGCAGTACCAGCCCTGGTAACGGGAGAGGTAGACGTCGCCTTTTTCGTATATCGTATTGAATATCTTCTCCACGCCGGCCATGTGCCGCTCTTCGGTTGTGCGGATAAAGATATCATTCTCGATTTTGAGTTTTTTCCAGAGGTTTTGCCACATCTCAGCCATATCATCCACATGGCGCTGGGGCGTTTTCCCGGCCAGGGCGGCTGCCTTGGCTATCTTTTGCCCATGCTCATCCATGCCCGTGAGGAAGCAGGTCTCAAAGCCCCTCATTTTCTTATACCGGGTCATGGCGTCCGCCAGCACCGTAGTAAGGCCGTGCCCGATATGGGCGTTGGCGCTGGGGTAGTAAATCGGCGTTGTGATGTAGAACCTCTCCCTGTCCATTGTATCCTCCTGTATATTACATAATTGGTAATATTTAATATTTTGTCGAAATTTACAATTTTTTTAAAAAAAATGCCGTTTTAGTGTTGACTTTAATTGGAAGTACTGTTATTCTTTACTGGAAGGTCTTTATATTTCGGATTAGAAAGGGGTCCATCCAATGAAGTCTACAGGAATCGTAAGAAAAGTTGATGAGTTAGGCCGGGTCGTGATACCGATCGAGTTAAGGCGCACACTCGGGATTGACTTAAAAGACGCTCTTGAAATCTATGTTGACGAGGAAAAAATCATCCTTAAGAAGTACGAACCGGCTTGCATATTCTGCGGCAGCGCGAATAATGTCCAGCACTTCCAAAACAAACTGGTTTGTAAGTCATGCGCCGAGAGCCTGATCAAGACATTTTAGCATCTTCAGACGCTTTCGTCAGCATGGCGTAACATTCCTTCGCGGATATCCCGCTTTCCTCCGCCAGCCGCCGGCTGGCTTCTTTTATGCCCAGCCCTTCCGCTACCAGCTCTTCTCCACGGGCGGAGGCTTCCTCCCGGCTGAGCTTTTCCCTATCGGGAAAGGGCCTGCCTTCCAGGATGAGGACGATCTCGCCTTTGACCCCGCCGGCTCCGCTCAGTCTGCCGTGTACCTCCGACAAGCTGCCCCGGATGAATTCCTCATAGCGCTTGGTCAGCTCCCTGGCTACACAGCACTTCCGGTCGCCCCAGGCTTCCATCAGCATCAGTAAGGTCGCTTCCAGCCTTCTTGGGCTTTCGTATACGATCAGCGTCCCGGCAAAGCTGCCAAAGCGCTCAAGCCAGGCTTTACGGCCTTTGCCGTCCCGGGGGATGAAGCCGCCAAAGGCAAAGGCTTCCGTATCCAGGCCCGAGGCGGCCAGAGCCGTCAGCCCCGCCGAGGGGCCCGGGATCACCGAAATCTCTATCCCGGCTTGCAGCGCCTGCCTGACCAGCCTGGCGCCGGGGTCGGATATGCCGGGCAAGCCCGCGTCGCTGACCAGGGCTACGGCCTTACCTTCCGCCAGCGCCGATACGATACGTCGGCTTTGGGCCTCTTCATTGTGGGCAAAGCAGCTCACCATGGGCTTCTTCAAGCCATAAGCCTTGAGCAGCAACCCCGTCCGCCGCGTATCCTCCGCCGCTATCAGCTCCGCGCCCGCCAGCACCCGCAGAGCCCTCAGCGTGATATCCTCAAGATTGCCGATGGGCGTCGCTACGATATGAAGTACCCCGGGCGGCAGCGCCTCTTCCCGCAGAAAGCCCCATATATCGCTAAAATCCTTCACTTCTCCAGAAATCCCCGGCAAAACAGGCACTCGCCTTTCCTTTCCTGCCCAAAGAAAAGGTGGCATATATGGAAATCCTCCAGGTAAAGCTTCTCAAGATTCTCCCTGGCGGTTTGCTGTATCCTGACCCCGTTGGCGGTCACCTGCTGATAATCGCCGTCACCGACCTGGCAAAGCTGGCGCCTTAGCCGTTGGTTTTCCTCTTCCAACAGCCCCGCTTCCCGCCTGACCTGCTGTATCTCCTCCTGCAGCGCGCGCTGGCCTTTTTCTATATGGTCGAGCCTCTCGCTAAGGTTCATCGGCTACTGCCCCTCATCTTCCTTCATGACCTCACGCAGCTCAGGGAAATCTTTAAGGTCTTCCTCCGTCAGGAATTCCACGTCGTACACCCCTTCCATGGGGCTGTCTTCGGCAGGGGCGGCTGCTTTTTCCTGGTTCTTGTCCGCCTTGTTCTTTTTGGTATTCTCATAACCTTGGCTTTCGTACTTCAGGCAGCACATCAGCCGGCCGCATATGCCGGATATCTTGCTGGGGTTCAGGGAAAGGTTCTGCTCCTTCGCCATGCGGATGGAGACGGGCTCAAAGTCGCTGAGAAACGACGCGCAGCAAAGCTCCCTGCCGCAGGATCCCAGGCCGCCCAGCATCTTCGCTTCGTCTCTGACGCCGATCTGCCGCAGCTCTATCCTCGTTTTAAACACGGAAGCCAGATCCTTGACCAGCTCCCTGAAGTCGACCCTGCCCTCCGCGGTGAAATAAAATAAGACCTTGCTGCCGTCAAAGGAATACTCCACTTCCACCAGCTTCATGGGCAGCTCCCTTTGGGCGATCTTCTCCAGGCAGACGGCGCGCGCCTGCTCTTCCTTCTCCCGCACAGCCAGCATCTTGTCTTTATCCTCGTCCGTCGCCACCCTGGTCACCTTCCTCAGGGGCTGTACGACGGTCCTCTCCTCTACCTCCCGGTTGCCGATCACGGCTTTGCCGTACTCCAGGCCCCGGGCCGTCTCCACCACTACGTCCGTACCGGCGGGGATCGTATTGTCCTCGGGGTCGAAATAGTATATTTTCCCCAGTGATTTAAATCGAACGCCTACTACTTCTGTCAAATAATCAATCCCTTTCCTCAACCCGGATATTTAGTTTTTTTATCTGGAGAAACAAGTTTTCCAAAACCAGCAAGGGGTTAACATTTCGTTCCAGCAGATACCCCGCTTTCCATATGTGCTTCAGCGCTTTTAAAAAAGTCTCTCCGTCGGCGGTAAGCCGGTATGCTTCCTTGCCGGCCGGTCCCCCCATGGCCGCGACCGTGGCGTTTCGCATCAGATACTCGAAAGCGCCCAAAAACGCCGGCGCCGCTTTTTTCCTGCTTTCCTCCACAAAAAGGGCTTTGTCAAACACAGCGGCATACCCCCGGGCGGCGACGTCCTTCAGTACGTCTATGACCAGCTCCCGGTCTGAGACGTCCGGCGCGCGCCCCGCGCTTCCCAGATCGATGACCTGGCAACGGGAACGTACCGTAGGCAGCAGCTCCTCGGGCTTACCCGTGAGCAGGAGAAGCAAGGTATCCGGCGGCGGTTCCTCCAGGGTCTTCAGCAAACAGTTTTGGCTTTCCTCCCCCATGCGGTGCGCGTCGAGAAATACCGCTACCCGGGCCTGCCCCTCGCCTGCCTTGCTAGCCAGCATGGCCTGCAGCTCGCGGATCTGGCTGATGCGTATCCGATTGGCCGCGCCCTGGGGAGCGATCTCAAAGAGATAAGGATACGCCCCTGCCGCGACCTGCCGGCAGCCCGGGCACGACCCGCAGGGCCTGCGGGCTGGCTCCGTCTCCCGGCAGACGAGCGCCGAAGCCATGCGCCGCGCTTCGGCCAGGAGGGATTCGCCGTCGTCACCTTTCAGAATAACCGAATAACTGTGGCCCAAGTCATCCATCCTGAGCGACGCCTAAATCTTGAAGTTTTCCACCACGTCCAGCACGAAGACAACGGCGCCGCCCATCTTGATCTCAACGTCCGTGGGAATGACGCTTTCCTCCATGGCAAACACGGGGGATACGGGAACCATTTGCTTCCTGGGCTTGCATATCTTTCGAACGAGCTCAAGGAGTTCGTCCTTCTTCTCGTCTTCCACGCCGATGAGCAATGTCGTATTGCCCCTGCGGAGGAAGCCGCCGCTGCTGGCAAGCTTCGTCGCCATAAAACCGCCTTCCGATAAAGCGTCCAATAAAGAATACGCATCGATGTCGTCGACGACGCACATGACCATTTTCATCGTATCTTACCTCCTTTAAATAGGGCTTTGCCCCATATCCTGTAGCGATCCACCTTATTCTATCATAAGTCGCCGTTTCCCGCTATAGCCGTTTCCTGTGTCGGCAAACACTCCGCGGTGATTGCTTTTCCTCAGTCATTCGATTATACTATTGCCATATTTAAACAAGGGGGTAATAAAATGGACAATCGAGAAAAACTGTCATCCCGGATCGGCTTTATCCTGCTATCCGCCGGCTGCGCCATCGGCCTGGGTAACGTCTGGCGTTTCCCGTTTATCACAGGCATATACGGCGGGGCGCTCTTTGTGCTCATCTACCTGATTTGCCTTGTACTCCTCGGCGTACCGGTCATGACCATGGAGTTTGCCGTAGGCAGGGCGAGCCAGCGAAGTATCGCCCGTTCGTTTCATGAGATAGAGCCGGAAGGCTCCAAGTGGCACATCTACAGCTGGTTCGGCATGGCGGGCAACTACATGCTGATGATGTTTTACACCACGGTAGCAGGCTGGATACTGTCTTATCTCTTCTTCGTCGTCAGGGGCGATTTCATCGGCTTGGACGCCGACGCCATTGGCAATGTCTTTGGCGGGTTGGTTTCTTCTCCTTCAGCTTGTATTATCTGGATGATCATTATCAGCATACTTGGCTTCGGGATCTGCGCTATGGGGCTCCAGAAGGGCGTCGAAAAAATCACGAAAGTCATGATGTCCGCCCTCTTTGTCGTTATGCTTATCCTTATCATCCGGGCAGTGACTCTTCCCGGCGCCGCGGAAGGCCTGAAATTTTACCTCATCCCCAGCCTTGACGGCATACGGGAGTTCGGCTTCTTCGAAGTGCTGTTCGCCGCTATGGGCCAGGCATTCTTCACCTTGTCCCTGGGCATAGGCAGCATGGCCATATTCGGCAGCTACATCGGCAAAGAGCGCCGACTCATGGGCGAAGCCATCAACGTCACCGTCCTCGATACCTGCGTCGCCCTTATGGCGGGGCTCATCATCTTCCCCACCTGCATGGCCTTCGGGGTTTCGCCCGGAGCGGGCCCGTCGCTCATCTTCATTACCCTGCCAAATATTTTCAATATGATGCCCTTCCCTCAGCTCTGGGCCATCCTGTTCTTTATCTTCATGACCTTCGCCGCCCTGTCCACAGTGGTTGCCGTATTTGAGAATATCGTATCCTTTGCCATCGACGTCAAGGGCATGTCCAGGAAGAAGGCCTGCCTGATCAATTTCGTCGCCCTCATTATCCTGTCCCTGCCTTGCGCTCTGGGCTTCAACCTTTGGAGCGGATTCAACCCTATACGCGAAGGCTGGGTCGTCCTGGATCTCCTCGATTTCATTGTGTCAAACAATCTGCTGCCTCTGGGCGCTTTGATTTATGTGCTGTTTTGCTGCACGAAAGTCGGTTGGGGCTGGGATAAATTCCTGGCTGAGGCAAACGAAGGCACAGGCGCGGCTTTCCCCGCCTGGCTCAAGTACTACTGTATGATCGCTATGCCCATCATCATCCTGTTTGTATTTGTGTTCGGCTATATCGGCATATTCGGCTAAGCCGCACGGCGCCGCCCGCCCCTTCACTTCTTCGTGCCGCCGCGTTTGCGCCCGTTGGCCCGGGACGTCATACGATCTTGCCGGGGTTGAGTATGCCATTCGGATCGAAAGCCTTTTTTATCCCGCGCATAAGACGCATCTGTGCCTCGCCAAGCAACGCGTGAAGATATTCCCGCTTAGCAAAGCCTATGCCGTGCTCTCCCGATACCTGGCCGCCGAATTCGGCGGCTTTTTTGTACATCCTCCCGAAGGCTTCCGCCAGCACCTCGTCCCAGCGCTCTTTGTCCATCCGGTCGCGGCACACATACACATGGAGGTTGCCGTCCCCGGCATGCCCAAAGTAAGGGATGCGGACCTGAAGCTCCTCCGCCAGCTCGTGGGTGTACAGAATGAAGTCGCAGACCTTATTGCGCGGCAGCACCACATCGCACTCGTCGATGCCCGGCGTGGAGGCCTTGATCGCCTCAAGGAACGCCCCCCGGGCGCCCCATACCGATGTGTGGCGTTCGTCCGTATCCACGATCCAGGCGTCCGTAGCGCCATTGGCCAGGCACAGATCCGCCACGGCTTCGTACCGCGTTTCCACCTCGGCCACCGACTGCCCGTCGAATGTCAGCAGCAGATAACATCCGCTGGCGGAATCCGGAAACTTTTTTCCCAGATACGCTTCGGCCATCAGGATGATGTCCCGCTCCATATACTCTACGGCAGTGGGGTCGGTTTTCGATAGGATGATGCGGGGGATCAGGCTCAGAGCCGTCTCCATACCGGGGAAGGGGATCAGGAGGCTCACCGAGCTGGCCGGCTTAGGGATCAGCCTGAGTACGGCAGATGTGATTATACCCAAGGTTCCCTCCGAGCCGATGAACAAATCCATCAGGGAGTATCCCGAGCTGTTTTTCGCAACCTTGCCGCCCATCTCCACGATTTCCCCGTCGGGCAGGACGACGGTCAGCCCCATCACGTAATCCCGGGTCACGCCGTACTTCACCGCCCGCATGCCGCCGGCATTCGTGCTGATATTGCCGCCTACGGTGGCCGCCTTCTCCCCGGGGTCGGGAGGGTACATCAGTTCGCGGTCGTCGGCATACTTCTGCAGATCCATCAGCAGCACGCCGGGCTGGACGGTCACGGTGAGGTTCTCACTATCCAACTCCAGTATCCGATCCATACCGCTCAGGTCGATCATGATTCCCCCGTAAAGGGCCACGGCGCCCCCCACCAGCCCGGTGCCCGCCCCTCTGGCGACCACGGGGAAACGCCGGGTATTGGCATACTTCATCACCGCGGAAATCTGTTTCTCATCTTCAGCCTTAATGAGCGCCTGGGGTTTATACGATCCGGCGCTCAGTTCGTCGTGGGCGTAATCCTCGCTGATTTGCTTGCCGGTATATAGGCAGCCTTCAGGTACGAGGCCTTTAAGTACTGCTATATCTTTTTTCGTCAACCGATTCATATGGCTGCCTTATCCTCTCTGCGCGACAGGAGCGACTCCATCGCCATGGGTAATACTTCACGGGCGTCGCCAACCAAGCCCAGATGGGCGATTTTAAATATTGGGGCGGCGGGGTCCGTATTGATCGCCACGATATAACCTGCTCCGCTCATCCCGGCGGCAAACTGTACGCTGCCCGATATACCCGCGCAGATCATCAGCTTTGGTTTGACAGTACGCCCGCTCAGGCCGATCTGCAGGCGCGGGTCCAGCAAGCCCGACTCGGCCACCGGCCGCGTGCAGGCGATCTTGGCGCCGATGGAAGCGGCGAATTCCTCATATGCCGCGAAGTCCCTTTTATCCGCCACGCCTCTGCCCAGAGCCAGGATCAACTCCGCCTCGGATATGTCTGTCTGCGGAGGTTTCCGCGTCTGCTCCAGTACTTCGGCGCGGCTGTATATCTTGCCTATCCGCATTTGGCGTATCCTTTGCCGGCTTGCCGCGCGGGAGGCGCCGGAGTCGCTATCCCCGGCGCGCAAGACGCCGACGCCGCCGTCCCCTGCGCGGGAGGCGCCGATATCGCGACCCCCGTCAGCCTCTTCCACCGGCGCCGGAGCCGGGGGATCGAATATCTTGTACCGCACCGTACACATCTGCGGCCGACGCCTTGCCGTGAGGATACGCGCCATGATATTGCCGCCGAAGGCAGGGCGTATCTGTACCAGGTCGCTGCTCTCTTTCATCTCAAGGGCGGTGCAGTCGGCAGTCAGCCCCGTGCGCAGGCGAGCGGCTAACCGAGGCGCCAGGGAGCGCCCGGCATTGGTCGCGCCGAAGAGTATCACTGAGGGCCGTACCTCCCGTACAAAATGCTCGACGGCGGCGGTATAACGCTCAGCCAGGAAGAGCCGGAACTGTTCGTCGTCGTAGCAGAACACTTCGTCCGCCCCATAGCGGAGCATATCCCGCGCCGCTTCCTCCACGCCGCATCCCACGAGCACGCCGTAGACCGGATGCCCTATCCCGCTTGCAAGCTCCCGGGCTTTACCCAGAAGCTCCAGGGATACAGGGTGAAGCCTGCCCTCCGTAAAGTCGATAAATACGCACACGCCCCGCCAAGCTGCCTTGTCCGCTTCGGTTTCCCGGTCTTCGGCTATCGCGATCAAGCCCGGGGGCAACCCGGGCGGGTCGCCTTTGGCGCAAAGCCCGCAGAGCTTGCAGGCGGCATTGACCCGGAGAGCGTCGTTTTCTCCTTCTATAGCGCCAAAAGGGCATAAGCGCTTCAGCCTCTCTGCGAAAGCCGGCGTTATCCGATCCTGATAAACGACGATTCTTTTCATTCATCTACCTCTAAACCAGCCGGAAGCGGTCCAGCACCTGTAGCAGCTCCGCCGACAACTCTTCCGCCGTCCCCCCGACGACATGCTGTTCGGCGTCAGATTCGGGCGGATATATCCGCTCAACCTGCGTTGGCGAGCCGGACAGGCCGTAGCGCTCCGGGTCCTGATCTTCCAAGTCGTCCAGGGTCAGCGTCCGCACAAGGGCGCCGGTCATCCGCTTCTTGCGCAGATACGACGGCAGCCGGGGCGTAAAGATATCCCTGTCCATACCGAGAAGGCAGGGTAGTTGTATCCGTTGCGTCTGGACTACCGTCTCCATCGCCGTCTTCACGATGACGGATGAAGCGAAGGCCGCGCCCTGCAATTCCGCGCCTGGCAGTTCAGCGCCCTGCAATTCTACAATCGGCAGCTCTACTACATTGGCGCAATGGGGTAAACCCAGAAACTCGGCGATTTCCGGCCCTACCTGGGCGGTGTCCCCGTCTGTGGTCTGCTTTCCGCAGAGTACCAGGTCGAAAGCCCCCAGCGCCCGGATGCCCTGGGACAAGGTATAGCTGGTCGCCATCACATCCGCCCCGGCGAAGCGTCTGTCGGTGAGAAGAACGCCTTCGTCGGCCCCCATGTAGACTGCTTCAAGCAAAGCAGCCTCCGCCGCGGGCGGGCCCATCGTAATGGCGGCGACGCGGCCTCCCGCCTGCTCCCTTATCCGAAATGCCGCCTCCAGGGCAAACAGGTCATAAGGATTCAGTTTAGCCGGGATATTGTCGCGCTTTAGGACGCCCGTCTCCGGGTCCATCTCTGCGTTTGTTGTACCGGGTACTTGTTTTATACAAACAACGATGTTCAAGGGCTTACTCCTTGCTTCGAAACCGAATATGTTTCGCCAACCACATCCACGAACACCGCTCCCCCTGCTCTCGTCAGCCCGGCGCAGCGTATGCCCGATCCTTCTATGCTGATGATTTTTTCTATGGCTTCCTTGCTGATTTCCATGCCGGGGAATATGACAGGCACTCCCGGCGGATAAGGCGCTACCGTGACCGCTGCCAACCTGCCCGGTGAAGCTTCCAGCTTGACCTTCTCCCTTGGGCTGAAAAAAGCCTCCCGGGGCGATATAGCCGGGCTCCATGGTTTTTGCCCTCTTTCATACATTTTGTCTATGACTCGGTTTCTTTCCGAGCTGCCCTTGCTGCCTTTCGCCAACGCGGCCTTACCGATGGACGCCAACGCTTTTACCATTCGGCATACATCCGCCTCGTCGTGGCCCAAGCCTACGATCAACAATATATGTTCATTCGTTGCCAGCTCCACGTCGATAGCATAGTCGTGCCGTAAAACCTCCGCAAGGGAAATCCCGTCTATACCCAGCTCCCGGGAAGACAACGTGATCTTCCGGGGATCGGTTTTCATGCTGGCCGGCAGCTCATCCTGCCAAAGCCTATAGCCGCCGATAGCCTTTATCCCGTCGGCCAGCGAGCGCGCCAACTCATCCGCCCGCCGTAATTCGCTTACTCCGCCATTCTGTAGAAAAGCCTGCCACGCGTCCAGGGAAGCCATCAGCAGATAAGACGGGCTGGTGGACTGCATGATATTGACGCTTTGCCTCAACCTACCGGCCAGATCGGCCCGGCTGCTATGAAGAAGCCCGGTCTGGGTCATGCCCGTCCCCATTTTATGGACGCTGTGCACGACCGCGTCGGCGCCGAAAGCCAGGGCGCCGGGAGCCCTCCCCCCAGCGCCACCGGCGTTGACAAACGGCAAATGCGCGCCGTGGGCTTCGTCCGCAAGCCAGCGCCAATCCGGCCTCGCTTTAGCAATGTTCTTCTCCCAAGCCAGATCCGCCATCAGCCCGTGATAGGTGGGGTTGACGGATATCCAAAGGGCTTTGTCAGGCAGCCGCCCGGAGACTTCCGCTTTCAGCCAAACCTCCGCCGCCTTTATATCCACCCCAAGCGGCAGACCCCATTCGCTGTCCATCCGGCAGGGCAGGATGATCGGCATGCTTCCGGTCAGGACTAGTCCCCGGTGTATTGCTGTATGGCAATGCGCCGGCAATATCGTCGTCATGTCTGGCCCGCTCATGGCCAGCATCGCCGCTTCCAATCCGGCGGTGGCGCCGTTGACCAGATAGTACGTCGATCCCGCCCCGGTCAGGCGCGCCGTCTCCCGCTGGCTTTCTTCTATGCATCCGGCAGGGGCGGCGAGATTGTCCAGCCCGGGCAGCTCCGTGAGATCGAGGGCTGGCCCATACTTCTCCACAAGCCGCGCGAAACCAGCCGGAAAGCCTTTTCCCCGGTGATGCCCGGGTGTATGGAAGCCCAGCCTTCCGCCTTCGGCATAATTCGTCATGGCATCCAGAAGCGGCGCGGCTGTCAATCGATCACCCGCCGCCCTTCCAGAGCCTGAGCCAAAGTAGCGGCGTCGGCATGCTCCAGATTGCTGCCCACCGGTATACCGTGGGCGATCCTTGTCGCCCTGATTCCCAGCGGCTTAAGCAGGCGGGCCAGATACAAGGCTGTCGTCTCGCCTTCCACATCGGGATTCGTAGCCAGTATGACTTCCTGTACCCGCCTTTCCCCTTCGCCTTCCAAGCGTGGGAGCAGCTCCTTTATCTTGAGATCCTCAGGCTGGCGGTTTTCCATCGGAGAGATAGACCCATGCAATACATGATAGAGCCCCCGGTACTCCCGGGCCCTCTCTATGGAAAACACATCCGCTGTCTCCTCCACCACGCAGATCACCTGCCTGTCCCTTGTCTCATCCCGGCAGACCTGGCAGGGCGTGACGTCCGTCATGGAAAAACACACAGGGCATAGCGTCATCGTCTCTTTCGCGCCGACCATGGCTTCGCTAAAAGCCCTGACCTCTTCCCGCGGCAAAGACAATACAAAAAAAGCAAGCCTTTGGGCGGTTTTAGGCCCAATCCCGGGAAGCTTGCCAAATTGCTTCATCAACTCCTGCATGACAGGGGCGTGGATATAGCCCGCCACTACATCAGGCCCGGGATCTTCACATTGCCGGTGATCTTCGTCATCTCCGCGGCGGCCTTCTCTTGAGACAAGCGCGCGGCTTCATTAAAAGCGGCGATCAAAAGGTCCTGAAGCATCTCGATGTCTTCCGGGTCGATCAGCTCAGGATCGATGGAAAGCTCCTTTACCTCCTGCTTACAGCTCATCACGCAGCGTACGACGCCGCCGCCGGCAGTGGCTTCCACGGTCATCTCGCCCAGCTCGTCCTGCAGCCGGGCCATATCCGCCTGCATTTTTTGAACTTGTTTCATCATCTTCTGCTGATTAGCAAAGCTCATGTTCCGTCCCCCTCGCTTCATTTCACACATTCGTTATGTCAATTATAACTTGGCTATAGCGAAATTACAATCCAGGTCAGGAGCCAGGATTCACATGGACCATACAGTGCTTGATATTCCCGATACCGCTTTCGATGGCGTCGTGCACGATATGTGCGACGTCGTGGCTCATATGCAGGGGCATGTCCCCGTCCATCCGAATTTCTACGTCCACATAAATCTTATCGCCGAACAAGCGGGTCTGCAGAAGGTCTATGCCCTGTACATTCTCCTGCTTAAGTATGATGGAACGGATCGCCTCGACGGTCTCTTCGTCGCAGGTCTTGTCGATCATTTTATTGACCGCGTCTTTGAATATATCAACGGCGACTTTTGCGATAAATAGGCAGATGACCAGGCAAGCGGCGGGGTCGAGGATAGGGTATCCTATACGGGCGCCCAGTATACCGATAAAGCTGCCTACAGAGGATAAAGCGTCGGAGCGATGATGCCAGGCTTCGGCCATGAGAGCGCCGGAATTGATCTTCTTCGCCGCCGCCCTCGTATACCAGTACATGGCTTCTTTCATGGCGATAGACACGAAAGCCGCGATGAGCGCCAGCAAGCCGGGTATGGCGATGGCTCCTTTGTTTCCGCCAACGATAGTCAGTATACCGCGGTATCCGATCCCCGCGCCCACCGCGAATAGGATGATCGACAGGATGAGGGCGGCTACGCACTCAAAGCGCTCATGCCCGTAAGGATGATCCCCGTCGGCTGTCTTATTGGCGATCTTTACCCCGATGATCACGATAAACGTGCAGAATACATCCGATAATGAATGAACCGCGTCCGACACCATCGCGGCGGAATGCCCCAGGATACCGGCCAGTAGTTTGAACGCGGACAGGAATACGTTTCCGATGATGGTTTCCCGGGATACCCGGATGGCCAGTTGCTCGTTCGATTTATCCGCCGGTGCTTCTACGGTTTGCTCCGTTTTTTGTACTGTTTTTCGTGCTGTTGTTAACTCCACTTTTTCTTTCATGTTATGCGGCCTCAATCTGTTCGCGTATTTCCTCCGGCGCCTGTGTATCCTTCTCGTTCCAGCCGGACAGAAAAAAGCACGTCCAGGGGAACATATGACTGTCCCACAGACATGCTTTGCAAGGTACTTGCGCGTGATCTGCTGCCGCCTTCAGCGGCCCGACTCCAAGCCCGGCTATCATCCAAGGATCGATACCCGGCCCCGGTCTGCTCAGTTTGTACTGGTGATGTCGTCCCGGCAGCGGAACGTGATACAGTGCAAAGAGGTTTCCGCTACTATAGCATAGCCGGGCAAACGCGTCAATGGAATCATTTTCCAATAGCCAAGCCAATAGCCAAGCCACTCATAAGATTGCAACTTACGAGTATGATTATTGCATATCTTGAATGAAGAGCCTAGAAGAGCTTTGCCAACAACCACAGTATTATCGCCACACAGCATTATCACGTACGCATTGACAATCCCTGGCTGCTGCTTTACAATATGCTCATCTCGTACAGAGATATCCCATCCCGAAAGGAGTTGTTTTGAATGTCGGTTATTATGGTGATTTTAGAATAATTGGATATTTGGCATAGCATCGTCAAACAAACGGGGTACGTTATCGTGGAGATAACAAGGCGTCCCCCAAGTGTTTTGCTGTGCCGTCAATAGTAACCTTTCGTGAATACTGCTGTCAGCGGGATACGATGAAGGTCGTATCCCGTTTTTCGTCAGCCAGATTGTTGGCATTGTACCGTGAAACAGCAGCTTCAAACGAGGCTGCGTTTTCGCGGTATTCTTATAACTAAAACGATACAGGAGAGATTTGAAGCAAATGATAGACTTAGAAAAATATGGTTATTTTGAAATAGAAACGCCGCCTGAGGGTATAAGCCCCGGCAGGGTCACGTCGGTCCATAGAGAACGCTACGAACTGATGACGCCGTTTGGTTCCCGGTTTAGCCGATTGAAAACCGGAGTATACTACGGCGACGGTAGTGAAACATTTCCTACAGTGGGGGACTTTGTTTGGTTCCGTGAAGGCGCCGGCGGCGATGGCCAGATCGTCAGGACGCTGCAACGAAAAAGCCAGTTCATCCGCCGCGACCCATATGTAGGTAATCAGGCTGTCGCCGCTAATATCGACTATGTGTTCATTATGACGTCGCTCAATCGGGACTTCAATATCAATCGTGTTGAAAGGTATCTTGTACTTGCCCGCCAAAGCGGCGCAGTTCCAGTGATTGTGCTGACTAAAGCAGACTTGATAGATAACTATGAAACGCAGGTTGCCTCCTTGCAGAAAATCGCAGGCGAAACGGACATTGTCCCCGTAAGCGTAGTTTGCGGCGTAGGTTTCGATAAATTATGCGACTATCTTTTGCCCGGCGTGACCGTTGTATTCCTCGGGATGTCCGGCGTAGGCAAATCGTCAATGATTAACGCTTTGATGGGCGAGGATGTTATGGCGGTAAATGAAATCCGCGCGGACGATAGCCGGGGCAGGCACACGACAACGCATCGCCAGCTGTTTATGCTGCCATCCGGCGCGATGGTAATTGATACGCCGGGTATGCGAAGCCTGGGTATGTGGGATGCGGGTGAAGGCGTCAGTGAAACTTTCGCCGATGTGGAGGCGTTGTTGGGTACCTGCCGCTTTTCGGATTGCCGCCATGAAACTGAGCCTGGCTGCGCTATTCTTAAAGCCATTGACAGCGGAGAACTGTCTACGGATAGATGGGTCAACTATACCAACCTCCAGCGCGAGGCGTTATACGCTGTTGACAAGACTGCCGCCCTGCATGACAAATGGGCGAAGAACAAAGCTATCGCCAAATGGAGCAGGCAAATGAAAAAGAATAGATAAGGCGGGGAGAGTCGGTTCAGTTCTCACTAAACAATACCGCCCCGAAAAATGTCACTGTGTCCTTGCCATTGTAGTACTTCACCCCCGCCAGCTTCGCGAGGTCGCTGACCAGTATACCGTAGCCCTCTATCGAGCCGTGCACTTTGTCCGGGAAGCGGCAGGGCGCGTCGGGGTATGTGCAGCTTTCGCATTTGCCGCAGCCTTCGTTCGATAGAATCAGATACTCTTTGAAGACGGACCGCAACTCCTCGTCGAGCTTTTCGGCGAGACCTTTGAAGCCTTTCATCGCCTCGCGTATCCCCTCGAAGTCGTAGGAATCCTCCAGGTCGAACTTGCGTGAGAATACGAGCATTTTGTCGTAACTCCAAGCGCGGTCGCGGCATTCGTCCACCGTGCCGATTGCCGGCGGACACGCCCACGATTTAGCGTACCTGTGGCATTTGTCCTCCTCGCACATGGCGCGGACGTCGGTGCGGTACTCCACGTCGCGGGAATCGACGATACCATATTCGTACACGCCCGCGTTTCTGAGTTTGTCGCTTAAATCCATCATATTGCTGTATCCTTCACCCTTTCATGCATTTTTTCTACAGCCGCCTCGTAGGCAATCGTATGATACGGAACCCAAAGGGTCTCCATCACGCCGAGGGGGAACAATTCGATCACCCTCGCGCTGGGCGTCGCATATAGCCATTGATAAAGCGCATACATATAGCCGGTCCATCCGGGAAGGAATCCTCCCCATTGGCTTCCCCGCGCGTATTCTCCTCCCGTTTCTTCATGGATAAACGTATAAGCCAATTCCCTTGCCGAGCGGTTCGCCAGTATCGGATTGCCGCTATCGAGGAGCAGCCTCGTTTTCGACCGCAGATAAGCATCGATGAACCATTTTTCGTCGATCCCCGGCATTTCGTCTCTGATGGACATGAACAATTCTTCCTGGGTCTCGCATACCTCATCTAAATAAACCCAGGAATACGGGTGTTGTCTTCCGTCATTTTTAAAATAATCGCTCATATATCGCCTCAAATGATGGATTCTATCGTTTGGCTTAAATCATTGTCCGGTGAATTGACTAACTCCTTCATACGCCGCCGCGCTTCGGCGTCCCTTTCCATAAACGGTGTATGAAACAGTTTGTAATCTACTTCATATACGTTAATGAACCGCAGTCGCGTATAAGCTTGTTGAGACTTCAGGCAAACCTGCACGCCAAAGGATCCGAGAGTCAGTAATCGTTCCAGTATATTGAGGCCCACTTCGCCCCGGGCAAACTGTTTTGCGATCGCCAGGTAGGAATCATCTGCCCGATATCCATAGATCATATCATACGCGTCCACATCGATATAATACTTATCGATATATCGCGGTTCCATACGCTTCCCCCGTCCGGCTTATGGTATAGGCGCCTTGCGCCCGGCATAATACGTTAATCGACCACCTTGACGATATCTTCCCCAAATATGTCGATGGCTTTTTGGATCGGATCCAATGTTTGTCCGGGTTGAAAATCGCAGAGGATTTTAACCTGGCTGCCCAGCGCCTGCTGAGCCGCTTCCGCGATAATTCGGATATTCTCCGTTTCCTGGCAGCGGTCTTTGTGGAAGCCGCCTTTTTCACGGTCGAAATAGATGGATAAAGTGTCGCCGGATAATACTTTCTCCAACGCCGCCGATAGCAGCGCGTGCAGGATGATCTTTTGGCTTTTTACCGTCTGCATGATCTGCTCCCACTGAGCATCAGGAAGGCTTCCGGGCGCCGTAGCGATGGGCGCGGGCGTCGACGCAGGCGCGTCCTGCGGCGTGGCGGCCGTCGCAGGCGAAACATCTTCCTGCGGCGCGGCGGTAGCGGGCTTGGAAAGGGCTCCCGAAACCGTCGATGACGGAGACGCCTCAATACCCGCGTCGGCTGCGTCCGCTAAATCGGCGGCTGCTTGCTTCAGCGGAGCGGGCGTTGCCGCAGCTGACGCCGCAGGCTGCTTGCCGGCAGCCGGAGCATTGGCTTTCGCAGTATGCACTGCATCTCCCGGCGTTTCCGGCGGCGTGGCGGCCATAGCGGGCGCGTGAGCCGCTTGCGTCGCCGCTGCCGCAGCCTGAGCGCCGATACCCGTCGCCGCTACCGCAGCCTGAGCGCCGGCTTCCTGAGCGCCGCTGCCCTGCCCCGCTGCCGCAGCCTGCGCGCCGCTCCCGTGCGCCAGCAGCAGCCCGGCAAACAAAGCCTCTGCCATATAGCGGCTGTTGCCCCGGTAGCGCCCTTCCGCCGCCGCCTGATCCGCCTCATGCAGTATCTGCTGAAGCCTCGCCGGCCCCAGCCCCTCGCATTGCGCTGCCATCAGCTCGCGCTGCCGCCCCGACGCCGCCACCAGGTCTGTCTGCCGCCCGCAGAGGGCCATCAGCAGCAGATCCCGGCTGTATCCGGCGAACTCCTTCATCAGTTGCACCGGGTCGACGCCTTGGGCAAACAGGGCTTCCAATTCGGTAAACAAAGAGGCCGCCTCGCCTTTCATCACCGCCGCCAGCAGAGACGCCAGCGCCTCCTGCCGCACCATGCCCAGTATAGCGCAGGCTTCATCCAAGGTCAGCGTATCCGGCGTGAAGGAAAGGCATTGATCCAGCAGGCTGATGGCGTCCCGGAGGCTGCCGTCGGCTTGCCGGATGATCAGCGACAACGCTTCCGCCTCCGCTTGCCGCCCCAGGCTGGCCAATATCTCACCCAGCCGCCTTTCGATAGCTTCGTGGGACAGCTTACGGAAATCGAAACGCTGGCAGCGCGACAGCACCGTGGGGGGCATCTTCTGGGGATCCGTCGTCGCCAGCATGAAAATCACATGGTCGGGAGGCTCCTCCAGCGTCTTCAGCAGGGCATTGAACGCCTCCGCCGTCAGCATATGCACTTCGTCGATGATGTAGATTTTATACTTACCCAAAGCGGGCAGAAAGCCGATTTTCTCCTTCAGCTCCCGGATCTCCTCTATCCCCCGGTTGGAAGCGCCGTCTATCTCCAGTACATCCAGGGAATTCCCGCCGGTAATGGTCTTGCAGCTTTCGCACTCGCCGCAGGGGCCGGCCCCTTGACGGCTGCCGCAGTTCAACGCCTTGGCCAGTATCCTGGCCGTGCTGGTTTTCCCCGTGCCTTTTGGCCCGGTGAAGAGATACGCGTGGCTGATCCTGTCCTGCAGGATCTCATTTTCCAAAGTGCGCCGTATATGCTCCTGCCCCGCCAGCTCCCCGAAGTCCTGAGGGCGCCATACGCGGTACAAAACCTGTTGGATCATGGGATTATCCTCTCTTATCGCAGTTCTCGCCGCTGTTCCCATCTTAATATATGCCCCGGGAGTAATGCAAGCCCGGTTTTCGATATTCTATAGCATTTCCCGCCATGAACCGATATAATTATGGTAACCGCCCGTATGCGCATTTCGTTGAAGGAGTACACATCATATGAGCAGATATAGCCCAGCAAAAAAGATAGCGGGCCATTTCCCGGGACGCGGCGCTATGCCCGTCTCCGCCCTCTGCCTCACCCTGCTTACCGCCTTTCTCGTCGCCATATCCGGCGGGCTTCTGCCTTTACCCGCCCAGGCTGCCCCGGAGCACTACAATTCCGTGGTCTATGTCATCGTGGATACGGCCCTGGCGGATCGCCGGGACGCTGTGGAGCTGGAGGTCATGGTCTACTCTTCCGGGGAAGGCCCGGTGACCAGCGCTTCCTTATTTGGCGCTTCCTCCCGGCCGGACGACAACATTTCAGTGGGGCGCAACGAAGGCGGATACTACGACGTGAAGATCACCAGCTCCAGCCCGGGGGCGTCCCAGATCGCCATCTCCCTCGCTTCCCGGGACGCCGCGGCGAAGTACCTCAGGGGGGAGCTGGGCGAAGACGAGGCCAGGATCATCCAGACGGACAAAGGCCAGGATATCTTTACTGTGTATTTCATATCCGGCGCCCTGGACGTGGAGTACTGCGAGATGGAGTTTGACAAGGATACCATCGCCGTCATGGACGACCGCTTCAGCGACAACGCCATCGGCACCATATGGCTCCGCACCTCTATCGACCAGCCGGTAGCAAACCAGCGGGTAACGGTATACTCCAACGCCCCGGGCATCATGCTCTACCCCAACAGGACTTCCGAGGGCAACTATGGGCGCGGCTCCTCCATCACCCTTACCACAGACCGCAACGGTTCGGTTTCCTTCGTGGTGCGCGGATATACGCTGGGCGACGCCGAGATCGTCTGCAATGTGGACGGGCAGGAGTTCAGCGAAAACATCATCATCGACCTGGCGGAAAATGTCTTCGACTTGGGCGGGGACGACGACTGGGATGATTGGGACGACGAAGACGATGAAGAGCCGCCCCCCGTCATCAGCCTGGAGCATACCATCGTGTCCCTATCCAAGCCCATCGGTTACGAATACGGCAGCAATGCCCGGTTCGGTATATCCACGGCGGAGGCCGGCAGGGACAAGATCATCATCAGCGGCATAGCCATGTCCGCCGAGGGCGAACCTATACGGCAGCAGCATCTGGTACATGCTTACGTCACCGCCGGCGCTCTGGATAAAACCACTACCCTCACCACCAGCAGCGGCGGCGCCTTTTCCTTCAGCCTCAGTTCGCGGAACGTCTGCATGGGGCGTTATGCCGTAGGGTTAGGCACGGAGGAGCAACTGAAGGCTTATGTGGAAGGCCGTATCAGCGCGGCGGCTTGCCGGCTGCTTAAGGCGGGTACTTTCTCCTTCATCAGCCGCGACTGGAACAAGTACATGCTCTGCGCCATCGACGACACAAAGGCTACCATCAACGGATACTCCGTAGACCTGGACGTAGCCCCTTTCATCCAGAATGGCAGAACCATGCTCACCGCCCGGCCCATAGCCGATACCGTCGGCGCCGTCAGCAACTGGAATCAGGATACCCAGACCGCCAGCTTCTATATCACAAGCCGGAACTATACCGTATCGACGAAAATCGGCAGCATATACATCGACCGCACAGAGCGGTATGTACAACCGAAGCAATACGTCAGCGACGTCCCTTCTATGATCAGGGACGGGCGGACGGTACTGCCCCTCAGAGCCATCGCGGAATCCTTCGAGATGATGACCGAGTACGACGCGGAGCAGCAGCTTGTGGCTATCTATAATGTGAATCCATATTACCGATACAACCCGCGGAAGGATCCAAACAGCCCCGAGTATGACCCCGTCGTGGACCCGGACAGCGAGCTGTATAACGCGAGAAAAGACCCGGACAGCCCCTTCTACGACCCCTATGTCGATCCCCGCAACCCCCGTTACGACGCGACAAGGGATCCGGACAGCAAATCCTACGACCCGAAGAAAGATCCGTATAGTTCAGCGTTTGAAGGCTATTGACGAACACAGTGGGGACGGTTCTTTTGTGTTTTTGCAGAAACACAAAAGAACCGTCCCCACTGTGTTCGTCCCCGCTGTGTTTCTTACTTCCCGATGCCCTCAAAGAAGAAGTCGGTGACCCTCTGGGCGGCTTCACCCGGCGACAAATCGTCCCAGGGCGAATTCCCCAAGGGCTGGACCAGGTAGAGGATAGCGCCCATAACGGCGCCTAAGCATACGCGGGCGTCTACCCGGCGTATCTCGCCGCGGGTCACGCCCATATCGATGATCTCCTCCAGCCAGCCTTGCCAAAGGGCATTCTGCTCGACGACCAGGCTCTGGAGGTCTTTCATGCTGCCCCCCATATTCACCAGGCTCATGTCCAGCGTCTGATAGCAGTTCTCCCGGCGCCGGAGCATCACCGTCTCTACGATGGCTTTCAGCTTGCCTCTCACCGTGGATTCCTTGGCGGCGTTCTCCCTGACCTGCCCGGCGGACTCCTCCATCTCGAAGCGGATGGCGGCGGACAGCAGCTCTTCCTTGCTGCGGAAGTATTCGTAGACTGTGCCTTTCCCTATGCCGGCGGCGGCGGCTACTTCTTCTATCCTCGTATTGTATATGCCTTTCTCGCCATACGCAGCTAAGGCGGCGCGAATGATCTCTTCCCGGCGGCCCTTCTGGGCTTTCTCTTTACTCATCCCCGCCCTCCGCCGCTGTCCGCTTCCTTCGGAACAGCTTCCGTATACCGTTGCTTACGTCTTCGGCGTAGACATACATACAGGGAACGAAAATCAACGTGATGAACGTGGAGAAGGTGAGCCCGCCCGCCACGACGGTACCCAGGGGCGCCATCATCTCCTGGCCTTCGCCGATACCGATGGCGATGGGCAGCATGGCCAGTATGGTCGTCAGGCTTGTCATCATGATCGGCCTGAGCCGGGTGATCCCCGCTTCGACGATGGCTTCCTCTCTGCCTTTGCCTTTCGTGCGGCGCAAAGTGTTGATATAGTCCACCAGTACGATAGCGTTGTTGACCACGATGCCGACAAGCATGATGACGCCGATCAGCGAGACCACGTTCAACGTCCTCCCGGTAAGGAAGAGGCACAGGATGACGCCGATAAAGGTAGGCGGGAGGGCAAACATGATGACGAAGGGATATAGCAGCTGCTCAAACTGGAAGGCCATGACCATGTAAACCAGGACGACGGCTAAAGCCAGGGCCATGTATAGATCGCTGAAGGCGTCTGTCATCTGCCTGTTACTGCCGCCCGTGTCTATGCGCACCTCCGGCGGGATATTCATCCCGTCCAGCACCCTCTGGACGTCTGCGGCCACATCCCCCAGGCTCCTGCCCGCCACGGTACAGGATACGGATATCTGCCGGCTCTGGTTTTGCCGGACGATGCTCACCGGGCTGGTTTCGATGCTCAGCGCCGCGATATTTCCCAGGGGAATCAGGTTGCCGATGGGAGAAGCGATGGTCAGGGCTTCCAAATCATTGAGGTTTTGCCGGTAGCGGGCGTCCATGATCAGGCTCACATCCATCTCCTTGCCCCCTTCCCGTAGCTTCGTGGGGGATATGCCGCTCACCGCGGCCGATACGGTAGCGGCTACGGTGGAAGAGTTCAAACCGTACTGAGACGCCTTCTGGCGGTCTACGTATACGTTGATTTCGGGATTGCCTGTCTCCAGGGAGGTGGATACTTCCCTGGCGCCGTCGATGAGCTCTATGCGCCGGGCTACCGCGTCGGCGATGATCCTTAGCTGCTCCAAGTCGTCCCCCAGCAGATAGATGACGATATCGCTGCCCATCATCATCATCATGCCCCCGGCCGAAGACACCTCGTACTCGATGCCGGGTATGACGCTGAGGCGCTCCCTTATATCGTCCATTATCTCATCGATGGAGCGGTTTCGCTGGCTCAGGGGGACTAGGGAGCCGGTGAAGGAAGCGCTTGAGCTGCCCCCGCCGCCCAGGCCCAGGCCAAATACGCCCCCCCCTCCGCCGACATTGCTCATGACCCGTTCGTTCTCCGGTATCTCGTGGAGGATGGCTTCCACTTGCTCCGCTACCCTGAGTGTCTCCCGCAGGGCGACGCCCCTTGGCAGCGAAACGCTCACCGAGTACTCCCCCGTATCCTGGGCGGGGATGAATTCCATCCCCACATAAGGCAGGAGGAAGATAGAGCCGGCCAACGCCGCGGTAAAGAATAGAACCACTACGCCCTTATGCCGGAGGGACCATGCCAGGAAACGGCTGTACCATCCTTTGATCCAGGGCATGAATTTCTCGTTTTCCTTTTTCTTCCTTTCCTTGATCAGGAGTTTGTTGGACAACATGGGCACCGCGATGAAAGATACGCCCAGGGACGCCAGCAGAGAACAGGTGATGGTCAGGGCCATCTGGCGGAATATCTGGGAAGCCAGCCCCTCCACAAAGACGATGGGAAGAAAGACGACGATGGTAGTAATGGTGGAAGCCATGACCGCCCCCGCCACTTCTTTGCCGCCGTTGATGGACGCCTCCAGGTTGTTTGCCCCTTCCTCCTGACGGAAGCGGAAGATATTCTCCAGGATCACGATGGAGTTGTCCACCATCATGCCCACGCCCAGGGCCAGCCCGCCCAGGGAAATCATATTTAATGTGACGTCGGTGAAATACATCATCGCGAAAGCGGCGATCACGGACACCGGTATGGAGATGGCGATGATCAGCGTGCTGCGCCAGCTGCGCAGGAATAGTATAAGGATCAATACAGCCAGTACGCAGCCCTGTAGGGCGCTGCTCACGACATTGCTCAACGACAGATTGATATAGTCCGCCTGGTCGAAAGCGACGAACATCTCATAGCCGGACGGCAGCTCTTCCGTAAGCTGGGTTATCGTTTCCCTGACCCGCGCGGAAGTCTGGACCAGATTGGCGTCGCTTTGCTTCATCAGGGATACGTTTATCCCGGGTTTGCCGTTGATATAGACGAAGCTGTTGCGGTCTTTCACCGTCCGCTCGATGGAAGCCAGGCTGTGGAGGGGTATATAGCCGCCGTAAGCGCTTTGGATCTGGAGATTCCGGATATCTTCGACGTCGGTAAACTCGCCTACTACCCGGACGGCGTGGTCGATCATACCTTCTTCTACCCGGCCGGCGCTTACGTTGGCGTTTTCCTGACGGAGCAGCGCCATGATCAGGTTCATACTGACGCCGTATGCCTGCAGGCGCTGAGGGTCGGTGGTGATTCGTATCTCTTCGGTAACGGTGCCGGATTCATTCACTGAGGCGACGCCGTCTATGCGCTCCAGGTAAGGCCGTATCCTGGTCTGCATGTAGTCCGTCAGCTCTTCCAGGGTGGCGGCGCCGGATATGCCTATCTGCATGATGGGCATGGAGCTTGGATCGAGCTTGATGATCGTGGGCTTCGACGCGTCCGAAGGCAGCGCCGCGCTATACATGTCCAGGCGGTCCCGCATCTGGTTGGTAGCGTAGTTCAGATCCGCGCCCCAGTCGAATTCCACCAGGAGCATGGAGCTTCCCCGGCTGGAATACGAGGTGATGTTTTGTACGCCGCCCACCGTGCCCACCGCCGCCTCAAGGGGGCGGGTGACCTGCTCCTCTATCTCCTGGGGGCCGGCTCCGCTGTATCTGGTCTGGATAAGCAGCATGGGCAGCTCCATCGCCGGAAATAAATCCATACCCAGGCGGCTTAAGGACACGACGCCTAATATCACGACGATGAGCACGATCATGGTCACGGCCACGGGTCGTTTTACGGAAAAATCAAATATTCTCACTGATCCGCACCTCTGCCCACCACGCTGACTTCCCGGCCTTCCGTCACCGCGTACTGCCCCTCGACGATGACTTTATCCCCTTCGTTCAAGCCCTCAAGCACCTGTGCCTGATTGCCCAGGGTCAGGCCAAGGGAGACCGGTTTCTTTACGGCTATCCCGTTTTCTTCCACAAATACAACGAGGCCGTCGTCCAGCTTCAGTACTGCGTACTGGGGGATGACCAGCACGTTTTCTACCCTGTCCACGACCAGCTTGGTTTCCCCGTACATGCCGCCCTTGATGAGCCGCTCCGGATTGTCCACCTCCAGGGTCACTGTGTATGCCCTGGTCTGGGGGTTGATGTTGGGTGGGATGCTCCTTACCCGGCCTTTCACCGTACGCTCACCGAAGGAGGGGATGAGTATCTCCATCTCGTCCCCCTTACGTACGCCCATGATATAGGATTCGCCTACCTGCACATCCAGCAGGAGCTTGTCGATATTGACCACCATGGCGACCATCGTGGATGCCGCGGCCATCTGCCCCTCCACCACAGGCAGGGCGCTTATGACGCCGTTTATAGTGGATGTCACCGCCATTTTATCCCGGTTGATCCTCAGGGTCTCCAGCTGAAGGTCGATTTGCTTGATTTGGTTTTCCAAAGCGGTGAGCTGCCCTTCCGCCTGGAGGTCCAACTGCTGGATCTGGTTTTCCAGCGCGGTCAGCTGGCTTTCCGCGGCAGCGCCCACTTCATACAATGCCCGGCTTTTGTCATAGCTCTCCTGAAGCTGGGTCCTGCTTAAGTCCAGATTCTGCTTCTGGATATCCAGGCTCTCCTGCAGTTGTCCTTTACTGATGCGGAGGTTTTGCTCCTGTATCTGCAGGTCGCGCATGTCCTGGGTCAGGATCACCTGCCCCTTCTCCACATAGTCCCCCACGCTTACCGCCACCTCCAGCACCCTGCTGCCGGCGCCGCCCCCCATCAAAGCCACTTCTTCCATAGGTTTCAGCAGCCCGCCCAAGGTAAGGGCCCTGGACATATCCTCCCGTGTCGCGGGGCTGACGGCTACCGGCAGGGGCGCTTGCTCCCGCGTGTCGTCGTAGGTCACCGCGTTGTTGTTTTGGTTGATCCAGTCCACGGCGGCGCAGCCGGCGAGGCTAAGCGCCAGTATACAAGACGCGGCAGCAGCTATGAGGCGGCGTAAATACTTTTTATTGCCCGGGGAATACTCCGCGGATACCGGCGGGTTGGGCGCTTTCGTTGCGTAGGGCATGTTCATCAAAGCTCCTTTATCGAGAAGTAGCCGACCGACCGTTCGGTCAATACGAGTATCATACTCTTTCCGGGAGCCGATGTCAAAGGAAAACCTGGCGGCGGACGAGATTTTTTAATATTGGGCTAGGGGCAGAGAGCTTAGGGCGCGGTTATCTGCCGCGATGGATTGAGCAGCTTCGCCTGCCGGATAAGCAATCGCATACCTGGCAAAACCGTAGGCGCGACACGACGTCGCGCCAGACGGAATCGCGACACAGGTTCTACGAACCTCCAGTCCGCTAACCGAAACGCACAAGGGCGCGTAACGTTCGTCGCGTTGAAGGCGTTAGGTTTTGCATTGAACGATTGCTATATCTGGCCGAAGTTGTGAATCATCGCGGCAGATAGCCACGCCCTAAACTTCCCGCTTCTAGCCCGACGTAAAACCTGCCGGATCGTTATCTGCCTATAGCAGCGGGGAAAGCAGGCGGCAGCCGGCTTCCAGTATCCGCCGGAGCAGGGGGCGCTTTCGGAATTCCGCTATATCCAGCAAAGCCGAATCATCCAAATCCTTGTGGAAAGCGGCGTTCAGCTCCTCGACTGTATCTTTGTCATAGATCAGGGCGCTGACCTCGAAATTCAACGTGAAGCTGCGCTCATCCATATTTGCCGTGCCGACGACGGCTATGGCGTCGTCCACGGTTACGATCTTCGAGTGGAGAAAACCTTTGCCGTAGAGCCATACTTTCACGCCGTCGTCCATTAGCTCCTCGATATACGTCATCGCCGCCATATAGACCATCTGCTTATCCGGATTCCTGGGTACCAGCAAGTTGATTTCTACGCCGGCCAGGGAAGCGGTCTTCAGCGCGTTTAGTATGCTTTGATTGGGGATGAAATACGGCGAAGTGATGTTGATGGTCTCCTTCGCTTGAGATATGGCGAAGAGGTATGCGTGCATGATCGAGGCGTAATGACTGTCTGGGCCGCTTGAGGCGATTTGGACGGCTTTGTCATATACGGGGGCGAGGCTCGGGGTGGCGATCTCGCCGGGACGAGCCGCGGAGCCGGCAGCGCCCGCGATAGCTGCGGCTGAAGTTGCGCCGCCCGCGCCTACGATAGCTGCGGCTGAAGCAACGCCGACCGCGCCCGGGGCAACGCCGGCAGCGCCCGCGATAGCTGCGGCTGAAGCTACGCCGCCCGCGCCCGGGGCGGCTGCCTCCGTATAACGCGCGCCCACGTCGGATATGACCCGCCTTATCGTCTCAGCCGAATAAGGAAGCGCCGGGAGGGCGGTATCGGAAGTCCACTCATTGTCCGTAGCGAATCCGGGGAAAAACCTGCCGGGGTTATCTCCCGGGAGCTCCCCGGACACCGTGATCCAGTCCTGGAAAAACAGTCGCTGAAGCTCGGCTGCCGCAGGGCCGTGGATCATGATCTGGGTATCCCGCCAGTTGCCTATATCCGGATACAGACCCAGATAATCATTCCCGACATTAGCCCCGCCCACGAAGCCGACCCTGCCGTCTACGACAAGTATCTTGCGGTGGTTGCGGTAGTTCAGCCGATTGCGGAACAAAGAAAACCGTATAGGGAAATGCACCTTGATCTCTATGCCAAGGGCCCCCAGCTCTTCCATCCGGGCGCGGCTCAAGCCCAGCGAACCTACGCCATCGACGATGATCCTCACCTGGACGCCGACGGCGGCTTTCTCTGCGAGCTTAGCGAAGAAAGCCTTGCCGATATCGTCGTCCCGGAAGATGTAGCTTTGCATATGGATGTGATGACCCGCGCCGGATATAGCGGCCAGCATAGCGGGGAATATGGCGGCGCCGTCATTCAGCACATCGACCCAGTTAGGCCAGGTCAGCAGCGCGCCGCTGCTGTTATAGACAAGCCTGCTCATCTGCATCTGAACCGCGTCCACCGGGAATGATCCGCTTTTGGCCGACGGGGCGAGGGGATGATCCTCATTCGGCAGCAAGGACATGCCCGGCAAATCCGTCTGCCCTTGTATCCCGCGCAGCCGCCGTATCACCCGCTGCCTGCGTATCAGCCCCTGACCAAAAACCATATAGATGATAAATCCAACCACAGGGAACGCAAGCAGTATCAGGAGCCAGAGCAGCGTGCGGCCCGGGTCCCTGCGCTCCAGCATCAGGACGATGCAGGTCGAAGTAAAAATAAACGCCATCAGTAAAGCCATAAGCACGGCGGGTAGATGCTGTATCCGCTGCGCCAGGAAGCCAAAGACGGAGAAGTACGTCCCTACATAGACGAAGGCCGTCAGTAAAACCAGAAAGACAGCCACCAGGATCAGAGGAATATCCGGTTTGCGTCTTTTCATGCCCATCCCTTTCCCATTAAATACATTAGTACTTCGTAACACCTAAAAGTTGTCAATTATTTGCGAGAGTTTTTCTCGCGAGACAAGGCACGATGAGGGATAATACCCGCTGTGGTATTTGACCGAGGAGTAACGCAGTATCGAGTGAAAAAGGCCGCAAAGAATGCAACTTTTGGGTGTTACGGAGTACCAGGTCGAAAAAAGGCCTCGGGGGACGCTGAAGACAGCGTCGGGAGGCCTTTTCATCTCTATTCGCTTTTCGCGGCCCGGCTGCCGGCTTTCGCCGCTGCCGCAGCCTACCGGACTACGACCAGATTCCAAAATACCCATCCGACCGTGCCGTCCCCCAGCTGCACCTGATACCAATCTTTATCCGCTTTGGTTATGGTAAATGTATCGGTAGGAGTCAGTTTTTTCAAAATATTTGAAGATGTGGAAGCAGATTCCCGTAGATTGACCACGTCGGATTTGACGCTGGCGGTCTTCCCAATATTTGCCTGGGAAGCCGAACCGCTTTCGGCGCTGCCCCCGCCCCCCGAGCCTGAGCCTGAGCCTGCCGGCGGCGTGCTTGCGCCGCCGCTGCCCGAAGCCCCGGATCCGTCTGCGGGCTCCTGGCCAATGGGCTCGCCGGTAAATACGGAAAGCTCGCTCTCAAGGCTTTGTATCCTTGCCTCAAGGGTCCTGATCCGGGTATCCATCTCCTGCACCTTCTGGTTGATGGCGCTGTCGGCGTAACTCGCGGAAGCCAAAGGGTCTTCCCTGGATCCGGCACTTGGCGAAGAACCGCCCAGGATGCCGGTGCCGTACAGAAAGCCCACAGCCACCGATATGATTATCCCCAAAAGCAGAAATACTTTCCAGTCGATTCTCTTCATACTCAACCCTCGCTTTTTCTATGGATGGACGCCTTTTCGCCTTCCGCCCTGTTTTCCCTGAACTTGCGGCCGATGACACCGAGCCTGTCGGCGCCAAAAAACACGGCCAGCGCGACCAGGAATAAAGCCATCATCGCCTGCCCGGTAGGCAGCAAAGATATGCCTATGGCGGATAAGCTCAGGAATACGCTTACGCCATAGACGGCTAACACGGCATTTTTGTGGGACAGGCCCATAGCCAGCAGCCTGTGGTGCAGATGATCTTTGTCCGGCGAGAAGATAGGCGTCTTATTGACCAGCCGGCGGACGATAGCCAGAAGGGTGTCGAATATCGGTACGCCCAGAACCAGTATGGGCAGAAACACGGACACTGTGGTAGCCATCTTGGTCATGCCCATCATGGACAGTACCGCCAGGGAGAAGCCCAGGAACAATGCCCCCGTGTCCCCCATAAATAGCTTAGCCGGGTGGAAGTTGATGCGCAGAAACGCCAGGGAACATAAGCCCAGGATGAGGGCGAGGACGCCCACGGAGAAGAAACCTTCCATCAGGGACACGACGCCTATAGTCACGGCGGCTATGCCGGAGACGCCGGCGGCCAACCCGTCCAGGCCGTCCATCAGATTGATGGCGTTGGTCAGGCCCACGACCCAGCCTATGGTCAGAGGAAAGGCCATCCAGCCCAGGGATATGGGGTTCGCGCCGTAGAGGCTGGTCACAAAGTCAATGCGTATACCGCCGTATAACACGACGATAAAAGCCGCCGCCAGCTGAAACGCCAGCTTAGCCGCCGGGCGGAGGCCCCTGGCGTCATCCCAGACGCCGGATATAAGGATCAGCAAGCTCCCTGCGCCAAAGGCGAGTATCTCTTTCGTCACGGCCTGGGTGCACAACACAGTGGCCCAAAACCCGATATAGATGGCCAGCCCCCCAAGGAGAGGCATCGCTTCCGTGTGTATCTTTCTGTAGTCAGGCAAATCCACAACCCCCGACTTCATCGCCAGCAGCCGGACGAGGGGCGACAGAATCAGCGTAAGGGCGATAGCCATTGCCAAAGGTAAAAATAAACTCATGGGGAAAACAGCCTCCCATATGATGCGGTCAAACCAAACATAACGCGTCTGTAATTTGTTATCATTATAGCAGCAATAGATTGAAAAAACAAACTTTCAGCCTAAGCTTTCCGGGTCGGCGGAACGTAATTCCCATTTTCGCCCATGTCGCGTAAGCTGTGCGGAAACCCTTATCCGTCAACGCTTTTCAGCTGTTTTTTCCCTTCCGGCTTACCAGTTGTTTGCCAAACAGGAAAATTTCGTTTTCTTTTAACAAAAAGATTACAACTACGAAACTGAAAATGCCGGCGCAAATCGCCCCGCCCACGGCGGCGAGTTGGCCAACGCTTCCCGCGCCGGACAAAGCCCGGGCTGTCGGCCCGTAGACCAGTATGGCAGCCCCCGCCGTCGCCGCCGACCCGGCGAGCGCCTTCGCCAGGGTGACCGGCAGAACCCTGCGATCCGCCCCGGGCAGGCGCCGCAGCAGGATGACATACATACCCAAAGCGTAACACAGGCTCGCTAAGCTGTTTGCCAGGGCCAGCCCGCCCTGCCCCATGCTCCCTGTCAGCAGCATGCTGGCGGCGATATTCACCGCGATGGATGCCAGGCCGGCATACAGGGGCGTCTTCGTATCCCTGAGAGCGTAGAACGCCCGTACCAGCACCTGAGTAGCCGCCATGGCGCCCATGCCGGGGCCGAACCAGAATAGGGCCCGGGCGGTCATGATTGTGTCTTCGGCGGTGAAAGCCCCCCGCTGGAAGAGCAGCCTGACGATGGGCTGCCCAAGGGCCATGAGGCCCGCCGCCGCCGGCAGGGTGATCAGCAGCACCAGCTTCAGCCCCCGGCATGCCGTAGCCCACATCTCCGCCTTGCCCTCCTCCAGGGCTTGAGCCGAAAGCAGGGGGAAGATGCTGACCGACACCGCCGTCACAAAGACGCCCAGGGGAAGGTTCATCAGCTTCCCGGCGTAGTTCAGGGCGGATATGCTGCCCTCGGGCAGGCTGGAGGCGAAGAAGCGGTTGACGGCGAGGTATATCTGATAGGTCGCCGTGCCGAGAAAGACCGCGCCCAGATTGGCGAAGACGCCTTTGACCAGGGGGTTTCGGAAGTCGAAAGAAAAGGTATGGCGAAAGCCTATACGCCTGAGGGCGGGGAGCTGCACAAGAAGCATGCAGACAAAGCTGGCCAGGGTGGCGGCGGGGAGGGCATAAGTATAGCGCGCGCCAAAGAGCAGTATGCCCGCTACGATGACCAGGCTCGACAGCGCCGGGGCGAAGGCGGCTACCGCGAAACGGCGGTAAGCGTTGAGTACGCCGGTGACCAGCATGGCTACGCTCATGAATATCACCGAGGGGAACATCACCGCCGTCATCCGGGCGGAGAGCATACGGGTCTCCGGGCCGAAGCCGGGGGCGGTCAGGCGGATCAGCAGGTCGGCGCCGGCTACGCCCAGCACCGTAAGGCACGCCATCAGCAGAAAAGTCAGGTTCATCGTGACGGAGGCGGCCCGCCGGCCTTCTTCCTCCCTGCCTTCTTCGACGCAGCCCACCACGACGGGCACGATGGAGGAGACCAGGGCCACTCCAAGCACCATTTGCAGGAAGTAAGGTATAGTATACGCCACCTGATAGGCGTCGGTATACCGGCCCGCGCCAAATACAGCCGCCATGGCGGTCTCCCGGACGAAGCCCAGCAGCCGGGCGAGGGTATTCATGATCATCAGCACCAGGGCGGCGCCGGCAAAGTTTTTTGGCATATCCCTATCCTTTGTGTCCTTCAGCGCAAGAGCGCGGCTCCTGGCGTCCGGTGCTCAATATCTATCGAAAAGCGGTGGATCACGAAAGCAGCCCTACGGCGCGCTCCGCCATATCCCAGGCTTGTCCCTGCATCTCCAGGCGGCGCCGCTCCTGCTCCTGCCTGGATTCCAGCGGGGAGGCTTCCATCTCCTCCATCAGGTACACCGCAGTCTCCCAGTCAAAATCCTCATAGGACAGGCAGTACCTTTCCAAGCCGGCTTGCTCCATAAACGCGTCGACCTTGGGGTCATAGGAAAGGCCCAGCATAGGCGCCCCCATGGCCATGGCGGAGATCAATCCGTGGAGGCGCATGGAAAACACCCGGTCGGCGTAAGCGGTCAAGGCGAGAAACTGCCCGGCGCTCAGGCACTGGCCCAGGCAGTACAACCGCTCCGTCATGCGATTGCCGATTTCATTTACAGCCTCCATGTCGGCGGGGAAAAAAGCCGGCACAAGGAGCACATCCCAGCCCATGCGGGCCTGGGCGTCCAGCAGCTCCGCCACCGGCGCCATGTGCCTGTTGTCTTTCCAGCTTCTCATAGCCACCAGGAGCAGCGGTTTGCGTTTCCTGCCGCTGTCATCCAATATATTCATTTCCTGGAGCTCTTTTCGTATCTCTTCCCGGTTTACGTCCTCATAGCTCAGCGCCATCACCGGGTCGCAAGCCACTTGTATGTCCCGCTCCACGCCCAGCTCTTTTAGCAGTTCCGCCGACCTGGCGTCCCGCACGGCGATCTCATGGCAGCGCTTCAGTATCCTTGCCGCCCACTTCCGGTTGCCCGGATCAGCGAGGGGCCCCACGCCCTGCCCGTACAGCATGACTTTTTTGCCCATGAGCGCGGCGGACAGGATCACCGCCAGATAGTACTTCGGGCTCCTGGCGCTCGTCACATCCTGGATCAGGGAACCGCCGCCGCTGATCAGCAGCCGGCAGGTCAGCAGCTCCATGGCTACGGATAAGGGTTTCCACCGGTCCACCGCTCTGACGCCGTATACAGCCGCGGTTTTCGCCGGATTGCCGGACAGGACCACGATCCTGGCGTCGGGCCGGAGTTTCCGCAGGCAGTGGATGATGGCCAGCAGCAAGGCTTCGTCGCCGCAGTTATCGAAGCCATAGTACCCGCTGACGACGATTTTTGGCCCTTTTCTACGAAAAGCCACGCGCGCCACCCCCTTCCTCTTCACCTTCCCCGGCGCCGACGCGCCGCGCCAGGCGGGCAAGCCAAATGATCACGGCTATGGCAGCCAGGCCCAGCACAGCCCCGATCCATAAGCCGTGAAAGCTCCGGATTAGGGATACGCGGACGGGAGTATGGATATGGGCGTAGGTATTGATGAGGGAAACCTGCCCGATCATGCCTACCATCAGTACCGGCAGCATCTTAAATCGGCAGCCGAAGTAGAGCAGTATCAGCATGGCGGGATGCCCGATGAGGAACTCTTTCGTCCTGGGCCGCACGCCGAGTATCCTGTCCAGTATCTGCCGTATCCGCATCTCCAGCTCGGAGACCGTACCCAGGCTTTCATTCCCTGTCCGGAGGATATAGATGGCCAACCCGGCCAGCATGACCAGGCCCGCCGCAAGCTGCCAGAAGCGGACATTGCCCCTGACTGTGCCGGACATGAGCCCGAAGCGGCCTTCTTCCCGCAGCCAGAGGACGCAGGGCGCCAGAACCAGCGGGACCAGATGGGCAAGCTTGACGCCGACGAAGCCATCCAGCTTAAGCATGAACGCCGGCTCAGCCAGCAGGGCGGACATGACCATGGCGCCGATGAGGGTAAATACGGACATGACCAGATAGGACTTCAGTGCGTAAAGCGCCTGCCCCGCCCTGAATTTGTCCGCCATAGCCGGCCTTTCGCCTTTAAGTACCAGCGCGACGCCCAAGCTGGGGAAGAACACCGCCGCCGCCAGGGCAAAAAGCTTCCGGGACAACGTCGGCGCCTTCATCAAGAGGAAGGCCCAAGCCAGGCAACCCGCGCACAGAAGGGCGAAGTACGGCAGACACAGCCTCTTCCCGGCAAAGGGCGCCGCCCCCAGCGCCAGGAGCCAGCCCCCGGCGGCGATGACGCCCAGGCCCATTATGTACAGCAACGGGACAGATATCCGGAAATCCGGTATGGCGGTGGGATCTCCCACGCGAAGCCCTTCGCCGGCCAGGCTTTCCCGCACCTCGCTGATCAGATCTGTATTGCTGATGAGGGAGGCGGCGGGGTTTTCCAGCCCGTAGAACCTCAGATAGATGTATCGTATATTCCGCTCCGTAGCCGCCAGGTTATACCTATCCAGGGCGTCCCGCACGTTAGCGTACTTCCGCAGCTCGTTTTCCGCGATGGCATGGGCCCGGAGCACATGATGATCCAGCCTTGCGGCTAAGCCGGGGAGGCCTGCCTGGTCATAGAACTCAAAGGATATCAACGGCTTGCCTAAAGGTAGGATCGCCGCCGCCAGATGATCCTGGAGCACGGCGTTCGCACCGCCCCCGGGCACGGACATGTCGTTGAATCCGACGCCCGCCAGGTTCGGTATCATCCCCGTCCAGCGGAAGACCTCCGCCAGGCTGTCTTCCCGCACGGGCTCCCAGTTCCGTATCCTGGCTATGACCTGAAGCCCTTCCTCCGCGGCTTCTTCCAGTTGCTTCAAGGGGAAGCCCAGCCCCAGAGTCGCCCGCTCCGACGAGTGGAGATGGGTGGCTATCGCCATATACCCCGGGCATTCGTAGGGCAGGGGATACCGCCTCTTCGCTTCCAGCATGGAGAATATCTGCTCATAAACGAGAGGGTCTTTCGTCAATATATATGTCCCGTCGGCCTCAGGGGCGGGCCCCCCGCCTATATCGGCGGCGCTTTGGGACCGCAGGTAGAATTCCAGCTGCCCTCCGGTCAGAACCAGCACATCCCCGGCGCTTTCCCAGTCCGCCAGTATACGTTCCCTTACCACAAGCCCGGTAGCGCCCGCCTTGGCGGCCTTCCTCGCCATATCCGCGAAGGTCACATCCTGGCTGCCGTCCGCCAGGCGCTTCAGCTCGTCGTAGTCCACCAGCAAGCCTACGGTATCGTCCCGGGCTTCCACCGGCGCCCTGAGGCCGAAGTTGACCCATGACGCGCAGACGAAAGACGCCGCTAGCGCGATCACCCCCAGCCACCTCATGCCGGAAAGCAATTTACCCGATATCGGCGTATTGGCATTCTTTCCCTTTGCGCTCATGTTATCCTCCCAGTACGGCGTCGCGGGGTATCAAAGGCCGCATGGTGGGGAAGAGGATGACGTCCCGGATGGAAGCCATATCCGTAATCAGCATGACCAGCCTGTCCATGCCGATCCCCAGCCCCCCTGTGGGCGGCATGCCCTGCTCCATAGCGGCGACATAATCATCGTCTACCGCCTGAGCGTCGTCGTCCCCTCCGGCCATCTGCTCCGCCTGGCGGAGGAAGCGCCTCCTCTGCTCCACCGGGTCGTTTAGCTCCGAGTACGCGTTGGCAAACTCCCGCCCGGTGATGAAAAGCTCGAAGCGCGCCGCAAGCTGGGGATTGTCCTTCAATGTCACCGCCAGGGGAGATACGTCTACCGGATGCCCCGTGACGAACACCGGCTGCACGAGCTTATCCTCGACCTTCTCCTCAAATATCTCCAGCAATACCCGCCCCCGGCTATCGCCCTTCTTCAAGGTCACACCCAGCTCCGCCGCGGCTTGCCGCGCCTGGGCCACGTCCGCCCATTCGTCGTAATCGGCGCCGGTAAACTCCTTCACCAGCTCGATCATGGTAGCCCGCCGCCAAGGGGTCTCCAGATCCACATCCTCACCCTGGTAGGTCAGCCTCGCCGTGCCCTTCACCTTTTGACAAACAGTCCGGATCAGGTCTTCCGTGAGATCCATGATATCGTTGTAATCCGCGTAGGCCTGATACAGCTCCATCAAGGTAAACTCAGGATTGTGCCTGGTGTCCATGCCTTCGTTGCGGAATACGCGCCCGATCTCGAATACCCGCTCCAGCCCCCCTACGATGAGACGCTTTAAGTGCAGCTCCAGGGCTATCCGCATATACAAGTCGATGTCCAGGGCATTGTGATGGGTGACGAAAGGTTTTGCCGCCGCCCCCGCCGCCACACTGTGCAGCGTAGGCGTCTCCACCTCAAGAAAGCCTTTTGCCGTCAGGTAACTCCTGGTCTCCTGGATGACGCGGCTCCGGGTGATGAATACGTCCTTCACTTCCGGGTTAGCGATCAGGTCCACATGGCGCTGCCGGTAGCGGATCTCCACGTCCTTCAAGCCGTGCCATTTCTCCGGAAGGGGGCGGAGGGCTTTGCTTAATAGCAATAGTTCTTCCCCGTGTATGGATATCTCCCCCGTCTTCGTGGTGAAGACTTTGCCTTTCACGCCGATGATATCGCCCAGGTCGAGGGATTTAAATAAATCGTAGGCTTCTTCCCCTACGTCGTCCCGGCGGATGTATACCTGTATCTGCCCGCTCAAGTCCTGTATATGGGCGAAAGAAGCCTTGCCCATAGCCCTTTTCGCCATCATCCTGCCGGCGACGGCTACGGTTTGGTTTTCCAACCGCGCATACCCGGCGACGATCTCGGCCGCGTGATGGGTCTGCTCATACCGCCCGCCGAAGGGCTCTATGCCCCCCGCGCGCAGCTCTTCCAGCTTCTCCTGCCGGATCCGCTGCTGCTCGCCGACTTCCCTGATCTGCTCTTCCCCGTCCTCAGGCCCGCCGCTTAACAAATCCTGCTGATTCTCATTCGCCATACTCTACCCTTATGCCTTTATCTCTTTTCCTTCGCGTGTTCAGCGTATTTCTTCCAATATATACTTCATGACGCCGGCCGGAGCATGTACCTCCAGCTCGTCCCCCTGGGCATGGCCCATGGCCGCCGCCCCCACGGGGCTCTCGTAAGAGATGCGGTTTTTCATGGGGTTGGCCTCCGCCGCCCCGACGATGGTGTACTCCAATGTCTCATTGAACTCTAAATCCTTCAGGATCACCGTGGAGCCCAGGGTCACCTGGTTTTGCGCTTCGCCCGTGTCCTCGATGACCTTGACGTTGCGCAGCATTTTATCCAAAGTGAGGATGCGTCCCTCGATGAAAGCCTGTTCGTTTTTCGCGTCCTCAAACTCCGAGTTTTCGCTGATATCGCCGAACTCTATCGCCTGCTTGATGCGCTCGGCGACTTCCCGGCGCTTGACCGCCTTCAGGTTTTCATGCTCCTCTTCCAGCTTTCGCAGCCCTTCCCTGGTCAGGACTACTTCTTTCTCTTTCATCATTTCTGTTTACACCCCGTTTTCTGTCATTAATGAACAAAGCACTGGAGGCCAGTGCCAAACTTCATATGGAATCTTAATCTTCCGAAATCTTTCGATAATTATATCCATGGCGTTTGTGTTTGTCAAGGAAAAACGAAAGCGCCCCTCAGCCGCCGACGAGAATGACCTCGCCGCAGCGCTCTGCGCTGTAGCCGCCCAGCTCTTCCAGCTTATCACGGAACTCGCCGCTCTTCAGTATCTGGATGAACGCCTTGACTTGTTCCAGTTCCAAGTACTCCGCGGGCAGGGCGAAGTCGTATTCTTCATTCCCGACGGGGACAAAGTCCAGTTCCATCGCCTTCGCCGCGGAGAGGACCCCCAGCCCGGCGTCCGCGCTGCCGCTCGCCACAGCCGCCGCCACCGCCATATGGGTAGCCGCTTCACGTTCGTAGCCCGCTATAGCGGACGACTCTATGCCTTCCGCTTTCAGGCGGTAATCCAGCAGAAGGCGGGTGCCCGCTCCCCGCTGGCGGTTCACATACCGGCAGCGGGGCAAGTCGCCTATGCCGCTTACGCCCAGAGGGTTCCCTTTCGCTACCATGATTCCTTGGATGCGGCCTACGCCTTTGATCAGGGCCATTTGCCGTCCGGCAAATAGCTCCTTGATGGCAGGGATGTTATACTCGCCGGTCTCCCCGTCCAGGAGGTGGGTGGGCGCGATGTGGGCCTCGCCGCTCTTCAGCGCAAGCAAGCCGCCCATGCTGCCGACATGGGTGCTGGATACATTTATCCCGGGAAAGCGCCTGGGCGTCAGGTCCGCGACGACGTCCAGGATCAGGTCGTGGCTGCCTATGCTGACCAGGGCGCCTTCAAGCTCATCCAGCCCCCGGTAAAGCGCCACATCCACCTCGCTCCCGGCCTCAAGGCCTTCCACGTCCTGGCCGATGATGCAGAAGCCGTCCGCCCTGACCAGGGACATGGCGGCGCCGGCGCCCCGGGCGAGGGGCGAAGCCACAAGGCGCTCTCCGATACGGCCTACTTTGACGCGCACGTATTCCCTGTGCTTGAGCGATGATACGAGCCTGCGGGTCAGCGCCGCTTTTACCACGGGCGCCGAGGTCTTCCGAAGCCCCGTCATGGCTTCCAGGACAGGCGCCGCGAAGTTATCATACGCCAGGAAAGCCGACACGGGATACCCCGGCACGCCCACTACAGGTTTGCCGCTTACCACAGCCAGGATCACCGGTTTCCCCGGCTTGACGGCTACCCCATGTACGGCCACCTCCCCAAGCTCCCGCAAGGCATGTACCGTATAGTCCTCCCTGCCAGCGCTTGTACCCGCGCAGATGAGCACCATGTCGTAGCGCTGCGCAGCCTCCATTAAGCGCCCCTTGATCAAATCATACTCGTCCGGCACGGGGGCGAATCTGACCGGGACGCCGCCGCCCTGGGCCACCAGCCCCTCCAGCATGCGGGAATTGGACTCGATGATGCTATCTTCCCTGATCTCGTCCCCCGGCTCGATCATCTCGGTGCCCGTAGGGATGATGGCCACTTCCGGGCGCCTGCGCGCTTCGATGGCCGTGATCCCGCCGGAAAGCAGCACCCCGACGTCCATGGGCCGTATCTTATGTCCCCCAGGGAGTATCATCTCCCCCTGGACGATATCCTCCCCCACCGGCCGTATGTCCTGCCAGGGCGCAGCCGCCGCCCGTATCAGAATGGCGCCTTCCCCGGCGTCCTGTATATCCTCCGCCATAATGACCGCATCGTAGGGGGGGCGTACCGGGTCTCCGGTATCCACGGGGATGAAATCCTCCCCCTGCCTCAATGTGAGGGGGGCGCTTTCCCCCGCACCCTTCGTCCGGGCGCTGACCACGGCGACGCCGTCCATAGCGGCGCTGTCATATAAGGGCGAGTTCTTCAAGGCGTATACTGCCTCCGCCGTCACCCGGCCTAAGGAATGGATCACCTCAACCGTCTCGGTATCCGTCTTCCGGTAAGGCTCCAGCGCCTTCGTAAAGAGCCCCAACGCTTCTTCCACCGGCAGGTTAGTTAAATATAGGTTACGCTCCGCCATTTGAACCCCTCCGATTTCATGATATCCGCCCGCCACGCACTGAGCGCATGGCTCGCTAAAACAAGTATACTTTCACCGTCTCCCCAGCTTTCAGGCCTTCCGTATCCCGGTCGACGACGAAGTAGCCCCCGGCTTTCGTCAGGGTAGTGATGAGGCCGGACTTCCCAAATACAGGATCGGCAGTCATCCCGCCTTCGGCCCACTCCAGCCTCACCGGCCAGCAGGTGAGCCTGCCCGGGGAGGTGGGGACATTGGAGGATATCCGTGCCGGGATGAAAGGCGCCTGTCCGCCTCCTGTGATCTCCCGGAGCAGCCAGCCGAAGAGCAGCTCAAAGACCATCATCGCCGATACGGGATGCCCCGGCAGCCCGCTCAGCAGCGTATGGGAAGCATCATCGTAGCCGAGGATCGTCGGCTTGCCCGGCTTGATAGCCATGCCGTGGGTGTAAACCCCCGGAGAAGACGCCCGGTCGATGATCTCCCTCGTCAGGTCCTTCTTACCCTGGGAGCTGCCGCCGGATACGGCTACCACGTCGCTGGTCTTCATCCCCTCGCGTATGGTCCGCTCCAGGGCGCCTTCGTCGTCGGGCAGCACGGACTTGCCCACGACCAGGTAGCCATTCTTCTCAGCCAGGGCCGCCAGGGCGTAGGTGTTGATATCCCGTATCTGCCCGGGCGCCGGATAGGCGGCGGGGGATATGAGCTCATCCCCGGTGGATAGTATGGTGATCCGCGGTTTTTTGTAAACGGATACCTCCACCACGCCGGCGGCGGCCAGGGCGCCTATGTCCTGGGGCAGGAGCGTTTTCCCTTTTGGCAGTAGCCGGTCGCCCGCCCCGGCGTCCTCGCCGGTCTGCACGACATTTTCCCCATAAGCCGCGCTTTGGTACATGGCCACCCCCTCGCCGCCAAAGGCTTCGGTGTACTCTACCATCACCACGGCGTCCGCCCCCTCCGGCAGCATGCCCCCCGTAGGGACCTCGCCGCACTCGCCCCGGCTGATGGAAAAAGCGGCCGTCTTACCCATCTCTACGCTGCCCTTCACATTGAGGAAAACCGGCATGCTTTCCCCAGCGGCGGCGGTATCCCCGGATACGACGGCATAGCCGTCCACGGTGGAGCGGCGGAAGGAAGGTATATCCTCGGGGGCGTAGACGTCCTCCGCCAGTATCCTGCCCGGGGCTTCTTCGATGGGCAGCAGCTCCGCCGCGCCCAGCCAGCCCTTGGCGCTGTCCAGCAGCTTCCGCCGGGCGGCAGCTACGGTATCAACTTTCAAAAACTCCATCCTCGCTTGTCCTTTCCGCTTCTTGCCGCGTCCGCTTCCTCTATATTGTCAGTCATGTACCACCTACAGTACACTCCTTCCATATATCGTCGCTTACCTTGCCCTATATTTCCACGATGCGGTTGCACAGCCTCCCGATGTGGGTATTGTCGTGGCTGACCAGGATGACCGTAGCCCCCGTCGCGACGTTATACTCCGCTATACAACCTATCATATCATCGATGGACTGCTGGTCAATAGCGGAAAAAGGCTCGTCCAGCAGCAGTATCCGCGGCTCCAGGGAAAGCCCCCTGGCTAAGGCGGCTTTCTGGCTTTCCCCGCCGGACAACTTCGCGGCGTTCTTCTTCGCCAGGTGGCTGATGGACAGCGTAGCCATGAGCAGCTCCACCCGCGCCTTGCGGGCAGGCCGGGCTATACCGCGGATTTTCAAGGGGTACTCAATATTCGCGTATACCGAACGGTTAAGGGGCATAGGCGTCTGAAAGGTCATGGTCATCCTGCGGCGCACCTGCCCATTCAAGGGCTTCCCGTCGTATGCGACCTCTCCTGTATAAGACCTGTCCAGGCCCGCGAGTATCCGCAGAAAGGTCGTTTTGCCTTTCCCGTTTGGCCCGGTAAGGGCGGTGACACTGCCGGAAGGGAATACCACCGACGGCGCCTCCAGCTTGAAGCCGTCATAGGTTTTCTTCAAATCACGTACGCTAATTTCCATGCTTCACGCTCTTTCCCTTGAGGGAATAGGCTATCCAGTTGATCACGCAGGACGTGAGCAGCAGAATGATGCCCAGGGCGATAGCCAACTCATACTCCCCCATCGAGTTGTAACGCGAGATCGTCGTCGTCATCACATTCGTCTGCCCTTTGATATTGCCGCCCACCATCATCACCGCGCCCACTTCCGATATGGCCCGGGAAAACGTAGTGATCAGAAAAACGAACAAGACATCCTTCAGTTCCATGATGGCCAGCGCCGCGGACCGGAAGGCGCCGGCGCCCAGGGTACGCCCCAGAAGCTGTATCGTACGCCCCGACTGCTTCGCCAGCTCATAGGTCATAGCCGATACCAACGGGAAAATCAGGATGATTTGGGCAATGATCATCGCCTTGACCGTGAAAAGCAGATTCAGGCCGCCAAAGGGCCCGCGCCTGGCCAGAAGCAACATGACCACCAGCCCGACAACTACGGTAGGCGTACTCATGAAAGTATTCAGGAGGCGAGAGATGATACTCTCGCCCCTGAACCTCCGCAGCCCAAGGAACATGAAAAACGGAATAGCGACCGCCGACGCGACTATCGTCGCCGTGACCGATACGAAGAGCGAACGCAGCACGACTTCAATGAATTCGCTGTCAAAGCGAAGAATGATTTCGACGGCGCTTTTAAAACCTTCCGCGATATATCCCATTCTCAGCGAGACCTGATCCTAATACGCCGGCTTGAAGTTCGCGAAAAACAAAGGTTTGCCATATTCCTCCACGCCATAGGCGTTGATCAGCTCCTGCCCTTTCGCGGAAATCAGCCAGTCGGAAAACTGCAAGGCTGACAGGACATTGATCATATTGTTCTTATTTGGGTTCACGACCATGACGCTGTACTGATTCAACAGCAGCGAGTCGCCTTCGCATAAGATGGGCAAGCTCAGCTTGTCCTGATTCTTCAGATAAGTGGCCCTGTCCGTGACGGTATATCCGTTCCTCTGCTCGGCTATGGTCAGGGTGGCCAGCATGCCTGTGGCGGCTTCCAGATAATTCTTCGGGTCGGGGGTGACGCCCGCCGCGACCCAAAGGGACTTCTCTAAAGTATCCGTGCCGGACTTGTCGCCCCGGGACACGAAAGGCAGGCCGGAATCGTATATAGCTTTAAACGCCTTTAGGGCGTCGCCCTCCGCCGCTCTCACCCCCGCCGGGTCGCCCTCGGGCCCTACGATGATGAAGTCGTTGTACATCAGCTCGTGCCGGGACACGGCGTCTCCCGCTTTCATGGCGTCAAGTTCCTGGCTCTTGGAGTGTACCAGCATAAGGTCGGCCTCCCCGTCGGAGCCCATCTTGATCGCCGCGCCGGAGCCAACGGATACGGTTTTCACCACGATACCCGTATCCTTCTCAAACTCGGGCAGAAGGAAATCGAGGAGACCGCTGTCCTGTGTGCTTGTGGTGGTCGCCAGGATGAGCTCCTTTTTTGCCGCTACGGGCTTCGACAGGGTATTGGTCACGTTGACCGTACGCGTATCCCCGTTCCACGCCAGGCTGAGGTTGAAGATATTGCTCACGCTCCTCAGCTTGATAAAGGGGATGTTATCTGTCACAGTTAGGTTAAGGTTAAAAGCAGTGGCGGCGCCGTCCACAGCGGTTGAGGTCGCGGTCGCGGTGACCAGCTTGCCGTTGATCAGTGTCGCGGTACCTGTCTGGGCGTTCCATCCGGTCCATATCCCCAGGGAGTCCAGATAGGACAAGGGCACCATCGTGTCTCCGGCGTCGGTGATGTACGGCGCGGCTTTGGCGCCAAAGACTACTGGAGCGCCTTTTGTCTGAAGATTGACGGGGGCGGCTGCCATGGCTGCCAGAGGGGCCGCCATGACCATGATTGAGACCAGGGCCAATGCGATGATTTTTTTCACGTGAAATCCTCCTTTTCGTTACGGCTCGTATTGCCGGGCGCGTCGAAGCGCCGACCCTGGCGCTCCGTGACGTCAAGCCAAAAAAAACACCGCCGATGCATTCGTTATGCGTGTCGGGCGGCAGTATGGCTCCGGCGGAGATTTGCAGCCTTTCCAAGTACGGGAGATGCTTTCGTTTCCAAAGGCACCCGTTGGCCCTCTGCCATAGGATAGACCCTTAGGCAAGCAGGCTTCAGCAGCATAATGAATTCACGAGAATATGGTCAATGACCCATGGCGTTTCTTTTGCGCATGTTGATTATATCTATCCGGTAAAATGTTTGTCAAGCCGTCCCCCCGGTTTTTTGGTTTGTTTACTTATTGATATTGGGTTCTCTCATACGAGATTAACATTAGACATTATCCATTCAGCAAGTCCATCTTCATCGTTGCTCGTGCAGGTGAAGTCAGCGACGGACTTCACTTCGTCAAGGGCGTTCCCCATAGCAACGCCGATACCAGAGTATTCAAGCATGTCAAGATCGTTCGAGTCGTCGCCAAAGGAAACAATTCTTGATTGTGGGATACCCCACTGTCTTGCAAGCTCGGCGACAGCTTTCGCCTTTGTTGCGTCCTTGTGCATAACCATCGCAAGGTTATCGCTGCTTACCTTCAAGTAGAGCCCTTCAGAAATGTTCTTTTCAATAAACGGCACATCTTCCGGCTTTTCTACAACCATGTACAGTTTTTCCGCATCCAGTTCGTGAGCTGAGAAATCGACGACGTCAAAATATGTGATGTACTCCCACATATCGGAAACAACAAAATTCGAATAATGCCTGCCGCCATACTCTGATGCGGTCTTCATGCCGTACCGATCACAAGCGATAAGGAGCGGACGGGCTATCTGATAAGGTGACATGTCCAAAATGTCGCAAATACAGACAGGCAGCCACCCCATCCGTAGCAGTTTGAGGCGGGTCAGCCAGAGAGGGGCGATAGCGAAGAAAACATCTGCCATATATACTGGCAGATGTTTTACTTTCATGCGCAGGATACTCCTTTGACTGCCCAATCAGGACTGCCCGGTCTTCCCACACAGATGATTGTACCATGCTTATGCTTCGATTTCAACTACTTTTTCAAGTTTGTCTACTAGTAAAACCCTTTTTATGGAAGGTCGCTTTCTTATTTCATGGAGTATGCTCTTTTCAATATCATCATCATTGAGCTTGGTACGGCGAGAATCAATAATAATGTACTTGGACTGTTTCGATGCCCTTCGGAACTGTTCCTGAATTGTATACCTTGACTTACCAATCGGACACTTTATCTCCCACTCCACACCTAGCATAACAATGTCGGCAGATTTCCGCTTATAGTCATCCACAGGTACGAGGAACTCTACTGTTGTCTGGTAATGACGCGCCAATACCATTGCAGCGTCCACTTCATGTGGTTCCGGAGGGTTTGGGTGACCTACGGGAATGATGACCTTACCAGGATTCTGCTGCTTTCTCTTTTTTCTCGCCATAGACGTATTATATCAAAATATGGAAATTAATGATAGTGCTATTTGTGTTTTTTTGCTCCAATCAACTGCGGTCGCGCGGTCTCGATATCAACACCCTATTCTTTGGTGCGTTGAGGCTGCCGTTGTGTTTTGCGACGTCAGCTTTGTCATCAACGTCGCCAGTCTGCATGTCGACTTTTTATTGCATGATGGCAGCGACGTTTTCAATTTTTCCAAAGTCCGAAGGACGTAGCAGACGCGAAAGCGGCTTAATAAATCGTGCGCGGTAGCGGGCGGTTTAGGGGGTTCGGGGCTTGCTCCGACAAGCATTTTTTCGAAAATCTCTCGCGAGAGAGATTGAAGAAAATCGCCTGTGGGCTCCCAGATCAAGGCGCAGAGGAAACAGGCGAAGAAAGCAGAGCAGGAGCAACAGGCGGAATGACGATGCACAACACAAGCCAACACGGTTTCCTATCAGGCGTCGAGCATACCCTTTATCTTTACCAGAGTATGCCTACCCAGGAGAAAATCATGCTTTTCTATCTCGACCTATGGGCGGCGCAATTCATCGTCCCGGTGGACAGCGAGGACAAGAGGCCGTTCCTGATCGGCGACAAAGATAGGCAGGGGATGTACATCCCGGTTTTCAGCGCGGAGGGCGAGTACAGGCGGGAAAGATTCGATGGCGCGGAAACCGCAATCTTCCCCTACCTGACGTTGAGGCACGTTATAGCCTGCTTCCCGGAACTGTGCGGCATCGCCATCAACCCATTCGGCAGGCAGACCATACTGGGCAGGGAGCAGATGGGGTTGATCGACCTCATCGCCGCAGGCGCGGATACGAACCAGCTCAACTGAGCGTCTTTCAAACAACTACACCGTCGTTGACAGCGGCGTAGCACCTCCTGAAAAAAGGCGAAAAGCTGCCCGGATTTCCAGTGAAAAGAGTTTTCTTCCTTCTTCGGATTCATCATACCCTAAGCTCTGACGGCAAACAATAACTTCGTATTTGAATTTCCTAGAAATTCAACCGCCGTTTGAGTTTTGGTTAAACGGAGTTGTTGCGAGAGAACTGCTATATATTAACATTCCTTAGTGAATCACTTTGGGGTTTATGGTAGAATGAATATGCCTGCGCTGTTTGTCATAGCTGAAAATGATATACGCCCAAGCTGGCCGGCTGAGCAGTTTGCAAACCTGATGCCAAACGCACGATGTATCACGATCAAGGATGCTTCACATTATATATGGCTTGATAATGCAGCAGGCTTACAGATGGTTCTTCTCGATTACCTGTCGGAGTAGAATAGATAGGGAGTTAATTATGATAAAAGCAATCATCTTCGATATGGACGGCACTATGTTTGATACCGAGCGGGTTTTTATTCTGGCGTGGGATCGCGCCGAAAGCGAGGTGGATTAATAAAGTGCCTTACGATATTTGCTTATTTGACCTTGACGGAACGCTGACCGACCCGAAGCTCGGTATCACTAAGTCATTTCAATATACGTTATCTTCATTCGGAATTAACGAAGAACTCGATAGCCTGACAAAGTTCATCGGTCCGCCATTGCGTGAATCATTTCGGGACACATATGGCTTTTCGGATTCTGACACAGAACTGGCTGTCGCTAAATATCGAGAGTATTTCTCGGAAACAGGACTCTACGAGAATGCTGTCTACCCCGGTATACCGGAAACCTTGCGCAAGCTAAAACTCAACGGTAAAATGCTTGCTGTCGCCACAAGCAAGACGACAGTTTATACGAACCGAATTCTTGAACACTTCAAGCTCGACGGCTTCTTTGCCTATGTGTCCGGCGACCAAATGGACGGCAGCCTGACGAAGAACGGCAAAAGGGATATCGTGCGTATTGCGATTGAAACCCTTGATCCCAAACGGCAGATATCGGTTGTAATGATTGGCGACCGAGAGCATGATATCATCGCCGCAAATGAGAACGGAATCGACAGCATCGGCAACACATGGGGCTACGGCTCTCGCAGAGAGCTTGAAATAGCCGGTGCAACCCGTATCGTCGATACAATAGATGAGCTGTACAGTCTGATTATCGGAGAAAAACCAAAATGAGCGACATTATTGTTAAATTCCATGAGCATGAGCAAGTAGCTGATGAGCTTCTGGTATTTGCCGTTATCATGACAAGGCATAATAATAAATGGATTTTCTGCCGACACAAAGAACGCGATACATACGAAATCCCCGGAGGGCATAGGGAAGCCGGGGAAAGCATTGATGATGCTGCAAAGCGCGAACTTACAGAAGAAACCGGCGCATTAAAGTATAAGACTTTGCCTATCAGCGCCTACTCTGTAACGATTGATGGTATAACAACATATGGAAAGCTGTATTTTGCTGAAATCTTTGATTTGGGCTTGTTGTCATCTGAATCAGAAATAGCCGAAATATATCACTTTGATTCACTTCCAGAAAAACTGACGTACCCCCTAATTCAATCGGTCTTATATCAAAATACGTTGATGTGGTTTAATAGGTAATCAACGAGAGAATAGATACAAATGGTTATTAGAAAGAGCGAAAGGATATTATATGTTGGCGCATGTGTATTCGTTCATCAAGACGGCAAATTGCTACTACAAGCGCGCAAGTTGAAACCGCAGATTCCACTGACAGGTGAAGACATTTTACCAATAGCGCATGAATTTGAGTTTGAACTATCCTTAATATGAGTACAACGAGAATCATCTGAGGAGGCCGAAGTAAGATATGATTAAGAGAAAAGCTGATTTAAGCGATGTTCCAATTCTAGTCGAACTTCGGAAAAAGCAGTTGATTGACGAAGGCGAGAAGCTGCCAGCCGCTTCAGACTTTATCAATCAGACTACTGATTACTTTGAATCCTCAATTTCAGATGAATCATTCATCTCATGGGTAATGGAGGACGACGGCGAGATAATAGCAACCAGCGGATTGTGCTTCTATTCGCTACCGCCATCGTTCTCGAATCCGACAGGCATGAACGCATACATTACGAATATGTACACCAAAGATGAGTATCGCCGCAGGGGAATAGCCACTGAGCTACTGGATTCACTGCTAAACGAGGCAAAAGCTCTTGGATATACTGTTGCCCGGCTTCATACATCAGAGTACGGAAAATCCATATATCAAAAAGCTGGATTCGAATATTCGGAAGGCTATATGACAATGAGAATAAATGAGGCCGTGAATGACTGAACTAAATCTGCTCGATAGATTTACAAATATCGAACCAATCGCCAAAGGCTGGTCGGAGGACAAAAAATATTGCGTCGCCGGAACCGACGGGACGAAGTATCTGCTCCGAATAACGCCCTTTTCCCGTTATGAGACGCGGAAAGCCCTGTTTGAAGTGATGGAGCGGGTAGCAGCTCTCGGCATACCTATGTGCAAGCCTATGGAGTTCGGCACTTGTGATGACGGGGTGTATTCGCTCCAAAGCTGGATTGAGGGGGAGGATTTAAAAGCCGTATTGCCACTGTTGCCGGAAACGGAGCAGTATGTATTGGGGATAAAATCCGGTGAGATCATACGCAAGATGCACTCCATCCCTACGCCGGAGGCACAGGGAGAATGGGGAACCCGCTTTAACCGCAAGACGAATATAAAAATACAGAAATACCATGAGTGCGGGCTGCGTTTTGACGGCGACGAACATGTCCTCGCCTATATTGAGGAAAACCGTGATTTACTGAAGAACCGTCCGCAATGCTTCCAACACGGCGATTATCATGTGGGTAATATGATGATTGAAAACGGCGAAATAAAAATCATCGACTTCGACCGCTACGATTTCGGTGATCCGTGGGAAGAATTCAACCGCATCGTATGGAGCGCGGCGGTAAGCCCTCACTTCGCTACCGGGCAGCTTCGTGGCTACTTTGGCGGCGAGCCGCCGATAGAGTTCTTCAAACTGCTCGCGTTTTACATAGCCAGCAACACGCTTTCCTCGATATATTGGGCGATCCCGTTCGGGCAGTCTGACCTTGATACCATGATGAAGCAGTCACAGGACGTCCTGCTTTGGTTCGACAACATGAACAGCCCCGTACCATCGTGGTATCTCAAAGACTTCTACATCCAGTGGATTGACGGCGTATCCTATCATCTCGAAGCACCGTTTGATTTTTCTTTCATCAGTAAGTATGGCAAGGTGTTCAAGGTGTTTGACGAACAAGGTTCCGGCAACATCTGTTTCGGAGTGACCGCTGGTGATGGCAAACGGTACTTCGTCAAGTTCGCGGGCGCTCCAAGAAAAAACTTCATCGCAAACCGCGATACCGGAGCGATTGACTCCGTAAGCGCGATTTCGCTCTTGAAAAAGGCGGTTCGGATTTATACCGATTTGGCCCACCAGACTTTGATAAAGTTTATCGAAGCCGAACAAATCGGCGGCGGATATGCGGCTGTATTTGAATGGACTGACGCGATTGGCATAGAGCCGAAAGGCTCTCCCGATTACATGAAATTCATGCAAATGCCGACAGAAAAGAAAATACAAGCATATGAGGAAATCATGGAGTTCCACGCCCATGTCGCCGCGAGAGGTTATGTCGCTCTTGATTTTTATGACGGCAGTATTCTATATGATTACGAAAAAAACAAAGTCGTTATATGCGACATAGATCTTTACCAAAAATCGCCCTTTCATAACATCGGAAACTTAGGGATCGTGGGTTCAGCAAGATATGTTTCCCCGGAGGAGTGTGTGCCGGACGCTGTGATGGATGAAATAACGAACGTCTATACAATGGGCGCGACGGCGTTCGCCTTGTTCGCATATGGCGACCGCTCGCCGGAAGCGTGGTCACTCAACAAGCGCCTGTATGATATAGCGAAAAAAGCCGTCAGCGACGACCGCAACCAACGGCAGCAGTCGATTAGGCAGCTGATGAATGAATGGAGGGAGGATGCATGATGCTAACGATCAGGACAGCAACGGCAGCAGACGCCGAATCACTGCATGATCTGTATCACAACCATTTGACTTCGAATCCGCCGGAAGAACCACAAGATATGGCCATTTGGAGGGAGAAGCTCGATCGTTTTGAAATCGACCCATTTTATCATTTGCTTGTGGGTGAAGTCGATGGCCTGGTACTCTCCTCGGCGACACTGATCGTGATTGAGAATCTCACCCATAATGTGCGCCCATACTCAGTGATTGAGAACGTGGTCACCCATGCCGATCATCGCGGTAAGTTTTACGCGACTGAACTGATGAATAAAGCGAGTGCGCTAGCAAAAGAACATAACTGTTATAAAATCATGCTGATGACCGGCTCAAAAAAGGAAAGCACATTGAATTTCTACGAGAACTGCGGCTTCAATAAGGATGATAAAACGGGGTTTGTGAAGTGGTTATGAGCAATGTTGAAGTACGATTCCATGATCAAGAACAGGCAGCGGATGAACTGCTTATATTCGCTGTTATTATTGCCAGGCATGATAACAAGTGGGTTTCTGCTGATTAAGAAATCCTGGGAATCTATTCACGCTGCCATAAGCCGCGCCACCGCATAAAAAATGCGCCCTCTGGGCGCATTTTTTATTGCCTTGACAAAGGGTATGCAATCTGTCAGAGTATGACTTGAGCTTGCCTCACCGGCACGCCGACACAACGACGCAACACAACGATGACTTTCCGATATAGAAAGGGGACATGACCATGAAGAAATGTAAAATCACCGTGCTCCGTACCGCCTTGTTTGAAGACCTCCGGGACGCGTACATGCCCGCGGACTTCGGGCCCTGCCCGGCGATGAAGGTGGGCGACGTATTTACCACCGGGGGCATGTTTGGCAACAGCAAGCCCGAGCGCTTCTGCGAGTACGCCTGGCAGGCGGTGGAGGTCATCGCCTGCACCTTGGCCGGGGGCGGCAAAGTATTTGGCGAGGATTACAATATCGCCTGCTGCAACGACGGCATACGCCCCGTAGTCCTGAAGCTGGAAGCCGTGGACGAATAAGCCGCCAAGGCAGGGCCCTGAGACTAGTGCCAGACCCGATCAAAGCCGTACTGTAGGTGGTTATCGCAGCCTTATAGTCGGTAGAGCGGAGGCGTGAGCGGCTTGGCTTATGCCGGAAAGCGATCCCCAGCTAAATACCCCTTCATCAGCTCCTCTACCTCTTCCATGCTACGGCAGTGGAAGAGTTTTTCTTTCAGCGCCGCAGTCCGTGGCAGGCCCTTGAGGTACCATGCCAGATGCTTCCTCATCTCCGGTATAGCCTTCCCCTCGCCTTTCAGCGCGGCCAGGCGCCGGCTATGCTCCATGGCCATGGCGATTTTTTCTTCTTTGTCGGGAGGGAGACCGGCGTCCCCGCCCAGCAGATAGCGCCGGATGCGGCCCGGGAGCCACGGATCCCCAAGGGCGGCCCTGCCTACCATGACGGCGTCGCAGCCTGTCTCCTCCAGCATACGCCTGGCGTCTTCCGGCGTCCATATATCGCCGTTGCCTACGACGGGGACAGATACCGCGGCTTTCACCAGCCGTATCTGTCCCCAGTCGGCTTTGCCGCTATAGAACTGATCCCGGGTACGGGCATGTACGGCGATGAGGGACGCCCCCGCCGCTTCCATGCGCTTGGCGAACTCCGGCGCCACTATGCGCCTGGGGTCTGCGCCCAGGCGGATCTTCACCGCCACCGGTATGCCCGCCGCCCCGGCCATGGCGCCGACGATGCGCCCCGCCAGCTCCGTCTGCTCCAGCAAGGCGGAGCCCTCGTTGTTCTTCACTACCTTGGGCACGGGGCAGCCCATGTTGACGTCTACATATGCCGCGCCCAGCTCCTCCGCTGCCACAGCTGCTTCCGCCATTCTATCCGGCTCGGAGCCAAAGAACTGCGCCGCCGTCGGCCCCGTCTCCCCCTCGACGTCAAGCAAAGCCCGCGTCTTGGCATTGCCATACGACAAAGCCTTGGCGCTCACCATTTCCGTGCAGGCCAAGCCCGCCCCCAGCTCCTTTGCCAATCGGCGAAAGGTCTTGTCCGTGACCCCTGCCATGGGGGCCAATAAAACGGGGCTGTCCCTGAGCATCCTCCTGATGATATCGGCGTCGCCGATTTGTCTGCCGTCTTTGTCGATAAAACCTCATCCTTGTCCCGTGGTTTTTCCTCGCGCCCGGTACCCCGCATCGCCTATAACTTCAGCGCGATCCCCACGGCGGCGGCGATGGCGATGTAGACCACAGGATGCCACTTGAGCTTATGGTTCATCACCGTCATCACGGCAAACATGGCTATGGCCGGCAGCTTCAGCATATCCGCCGCCGAGCCTGTCCGGGCATATGCCTCCATATCCACTAGGGATATGGACATGATCTTGAAGCCGGCGGCGCCGATCAGCCCGCATACCGCAGGGCGGACGCCGTAGAATACGGCTTCCACATATGGGCTGGCTTTGAACTTCTCCAGAAACCTCGCCACAAATACGCCGATGATGATGGAAGGGAAGACATACGAAGCCGTAGCCAGCACGCCCCCCAGCACGCCCGCTGCCGTGAAGCCCACATAAGTCGCCATGTTGACGCCGATGGGCCCCGGGGTGGACTCGGACACGGCGATGATATTCGCCAGATCCGCGTGTGTAAACCACCCGTACTTGTCGGACAGGGTATAGAGGAAAGGCAGGGAGGCGAGCCCGCCGCCTATGGCGAAGACGCTGATCTTCGCGAACTCCATGCAGAGCCGTACGTATATGTTCATCCGCCGCCGGCCTTCCTTCCCCGCCTGCCGGCGATGAAGCTGAGAAGCAGACCCGTAGCCGCCGCCAGTATCACCAGAGGGACAGGGCTGATCCGCAGCAAGGCGGAAGCGATGAAAGTAGCCGCGGCAATGACTGCCGTGGTTAAACCTACGACGCCCTTCTTCGCCATGGTGAGGATGGCGTTGACAATGAGGGCGCACACAGCTACCCGGATGCCCGCGAAAGCGCTCTGCACGATCCGTATACCGGCAAAGTTCTGTATCAGCGAAGCGATCAGCAGGATGATCAGCAGGGAAGGCATGACAAAACCCAGGGCCGCGGCTACCGCGCCGCCTTTGCCCCTGACCTTGTAGCCGATGAGGATAGCCGCGTTGACGCCGATCATGCCCGGCAGGCACTGCCCCACCGCGTAGTAGTCGATGACCTCAGCCTGAGATATCCACCCTTTCCCGTCGGAGACCTCGCGCTGGAGCAAAGGCAGCACCGTATAGCCGCCCCCAAAGGTAAGGCAGCCGATACGGACAAATGTGACAAACAAATCGCAATAGATATTCACGGGGTACTATCTCCGGTTCCGGTCATAAATGATCCGCAGCCCTTCCAGGGTCAGGTTCTGATCTACCGCCTCGATGGTCTCCGATTCCCCGGCGATGATCTCAGCCATGTCGCCGGTGGCGATCACCTTGGGTTTGCCACCCAGCTCCCTGACGATGCGCTGCACGATGCCGTCCACAAGCCCCACATAACCATATATCATGCCGGACTGCATGCCGGCGACGGTATTCTTCCCGATGACCTGCCTGGGTTTGACCAGCTCGATCCTGGGCAGCTTGGCGGCTTGCTGGAACAGGGCTTCCGCGGATATGCCTATGCCCGGGCTGATGGCGCCTCCCAAGTAGCGCCCTTCCCCGTCGATGACGCAAAAGGTGGTGGCAGTCCCGAAGTCAATGATGATCAGCGGCCCGCCGTACAGTTCGTAACCCGCTACCGCGTTGACGATACGGTCGGCGCCCACCTCTCTGGGATTGTCATATAGGATGGACAAGCCTGTCTTGACGCCGGGCTCGATGATGAGAGGCTCGATCCGGAAGCAGTTTGCCACCAGCCTCTCCAAGGTAGGCATGATGGGCGGCACTACCGAGGAGATGATGGCGTCGGTGATCTCGTCGGCGGATATATGGGCGCTATCTAAAAAATAACGTATCTTGATCTCATACTCGTCGGCGGTCTGATGGCGGTCGGTAGCCAGGCGCCAGGACCGGAGTAACTCTACGCCCCGGTATACGCCCATGACGATATTCGTGTTCCCCGCGTCAAATACCAAAAGCATGACGACACCTTGCCCCTCATTATTAGATGAGCTATGCTCATAACCCAAGGCGGTATAACCTAAGCCTTGACAGCCCTATCCTGCCCGAACTGCACCAGCCGGATGATGACGGGGCTGAGCACAAGATTGAGGATAAGCTCGACAACGAAATTGAGGCCGATCATCCCGACAAAGATAAACGCGGTGGCGCTGGCAAATCCGGCCGCCTCTCCCCACGACCGGATGGTCGGCAGGAAGAAGACATATGTGCCCAGGATGAATATGCCCGTATTGACGATGGGGCAGACTGCCGCCGCCGTCACTGCCGCTACGGTCTTGCCTGCTTTGGCAAGGGCCTTGTACGCGGCTCCCGCAGCCAAACCGGCCAGCGCGCCCTTTAGCAGTACGACGACGATGGTACCAAAGGGGTCGATGGCCAGAAATACAGCGGCGTCTCCGGATAGGAGCACCACAAGCCCGAAAGCCAGCCCCAGCCAGGCCCCCGCCCACACGCCGATGAGGGCCGCGCCCACGGCGATGGGCATGAGCACCAGGGATATGGAAAAAGGCCCAAACCGGATGAACGCGCCCAGAAACTGCAGTACCACCACGACGGCGGTGAGCATAGCCAGGAGTACCATTTGCCTTGTGTCGAACGATTTTGCTTTTGTCATTTTTTTCTCCCTCCGGCGCCCTAAAAAAAGAACGGCCCCAAAAAGGCGCCGAAGCATTTCTGTCGGGCATTTTTGTCTCGGTCTACTTAAAGATCCAAGCATACCTGCAAGCTGAAAAAATTGTCCTGCCGCCGGGGATCCGGTACTTCATGAAACGCTGCGGGCTACGGTATAAGATTCGTCTCCGATATCTTTGTCGCGCCTCCGCGCACCTCATGGTATCCGGTGCGGAGTTACCTCCCGGACACTGTATCAGGTTCCGGCAATCATCATTCTAACATCCGCCGCGGGGATTTGCAATACTATACCTTTTATTAAATGCGGCAAGCCAAGCTTATTGAGCAACCCGGGGTCCATATCCCCAAGCGGCCCCAGCACGAAAGCCCTTTCCCCCATACGCGGGTGGGGCAGGGTAAGCTCTTGCGTATCCATGACCAGATCGTCATACAGCAGAATATCCACATCCAGGGTCCTGGGGCCCCAGCGGATGGTTCGCTCCCGCCGTTGCTCCTCCTCCGCCTCCCGGCATATACCAAGGAGCTCCAGGGGCGCGAGGTCCGTGGCGGCACGGACGACCATATTGTAGAAGTCCGGCTGCTCCTCATACCCTACCGGCTCCGTCTCATAGACGCCGGAGCAGTCCACCAGCTCCAGCCCGTGGTCCAGCAGATAGCGCAGGCCGCCCGCCAGTGCCGCCAAGCGGTCGCCTATATTGCTGCCCAGGGACAGCCACACATCATGTTTGTCCGCCATGGGATCGCCTCCATCCCGCTGCTTAAACGTTACGTTAATTCCGGCGGCGTACAAGCTCCACCGCCGCGTAGTCCAGGGGGCCGCCCAGAGGCGCCTGGGGCTTCTTAAGCAGCACCTTAGCGGCTTCGACTTGGCTGAAGTCGAAGCAGAGGCCGATCAGCTTCTCCGCCAGGGCTTCGATGAGGGCGAAGGACGGGCCTTCGACCACGGCTTTGGCCCCTTCGTATAATTCGGCATAGTTCAGTGTATCTCTCAAATCATCGCTTTTGCCGGCTTTCGTAAGATCGAGGCTCAACTCCATATCCACCTCAAACCACTGGCCAAGCTCAAGCTCCGCGGGCAGGCATCCGTGCCTGCCATAGAAACGCATCCCTTTCAGGATGATCTTATCGCTGCCCATCCGTCTCCCCTCCCCTTCCGGTACTATTTCGCGACGCCGCTTTGCGTATGGCGGCGTACATGGCTAAAGCCTCCGCCGTCTCCCTCACGTCATGGACCCGCACAAAAGCCGCCCCTGCCGCCGCCGCCCAGAGCGCCGCCGCCAGGCTCCCCCCCAGCCGCCGACCGGCTTCGGCATTACCCGAGTACTTGCCGATGAATCGCTTCCTGGAGGCGCCGATGTATAGCGGGCTGCCCAATTCCAGCAGCTTTCCACAGTTGCTGAACAAAGCCAGGTTCTCATCCTCGTCCTTGCCGAAACCCAGGCCCGGATCCAGCGCGAGGCACTCCGGCCGCAAGCCGGCTTCCATATAAGCCCGGCGGATCTCAGCCAGGTCCTCCATCACCGCCTCCAGGCTCCCCCGCCCGGGCCCGGCGGGCCGGTGCATCAGGACGAGGGGCGTCTTGTGCCGGGCGGCGGCTTCCGCCATAGCCGTATCCCCGCCGCTTTCGTCGTTGAGCATATCCGCAAGCCCACGGCTCAGTACAAAGTCCGCTACTTCCGCTTTGTCCGTGTCCAGAGACAGGAGGACATGAGGGCCGCTGTACGCCTCATCGCCAAAAGCCGTTCTTAATGCCTCCAGCACCGGAAGTATACGTCCCATCTCCTCCTCCGCGCTCACCGGGAGGGAGCCGGGTCGGGTAGACTGGCCCCCTACGTCTACGATAGCCGCCCCCGCCTCCGCCATATCCAGAGCGTGGGCCACAGCCTTGTCGACCGTGGCGTAACTTCCGCCATCGGAAAAAGAGTCCGGGGTGACGTTTAGTATCCCGGCTATATACGGCAAAACCGGCGGAAAGTCAAACACGACCCCCCGCCGGCGCCAGCTTAGCGTACCCGCTGAAGTCCGGTAGGCCCGGAACACATCATCCGTCATGCTTCCGCGGCGGCTGTCCCGCCGGCGTCGTCCACCGGACCCGCGCCCCCGGCGCGATTCCCGCTATCGTCCTGATCCGGGGCGTCCGCAGGCTCCTCATCGCCGGGGCTGTCCGCCGCTTCGTCCGGCTCAAGCTCCCCTGCTTCTCCCCGAAGCTTCTTTTCGATCTCGTCCTCGTCCGCCCACTTCTTCTCCAGGGCGCCCCAGTGGGGCTCCGGTTTCTTCAGCCCGGCGGCGTTGAATATAGCCTTCACCTCGTCCGCGCTGAGGGTCTCTTTCTCCATGAGGGCTTTGGCCAGAGCGTGAAGGACTTCGATATTATGCTCCAGGATGTATTCCGCGTCATGGTAGCAGTCGTTCATGAGCTGGCGGGCTTCATTGTCGATGGCTTCCGCCACGGATTCGGAATAATCCCGGTTTTGGGCAAAATCCCTGCCCAGGAACACTTGCTCCTGCTTCGCTCCGTAAGTCAGGGGCCCCAAAGCGTCGGACATGCCGTACTCGGTGATCATCCTGCGAATGATCTTTGACGCCCTTTCCAAATCGTTGGTCGCGCCGGTGCTGATTTCCTCCAGGACCAGGCTTTCCGCTATGCGCCCGCCCAGCAAGGTCTTTACCTCGTCGATAAGCTTGCTCTTCGGCACATACTTTGTGTCCCTGTCCGGCAGCATCAGCGTATACCCCCCGGCGCGCCCCCGGGGCACGATGGATACCTTATGTATGGGGTCGGTATGGGCAAGGAGCGCTGCCACCAGGGTATGGCCGGATTCGTGATAGGCCACCAGCCTCTGGTCATAAACCGTGATTTTTCTGGACTTCTTCTCCGGCCCGGCGATGGTCCTCTCGATGGCCTCTTCCAGCTCCGTCATGGATATCTTTTTCTTGTTGCGGCGCGCAGCCAGAAGGGCCGCTTCATTCATCAGGTTAGCCAGGTCGGCGCCGGTGAAGCCCGGGGTGCGCTTGGCCAGTATCGTCAAATCCGCCTTGTCTTCCAGAGGCTTGCCCTTGCTGTGAACCTTCAGTATCGCCTCTCTGCCGTCCAGGTCGGGGGCGTCCACTACGACCTGCCTGTCGAAACGCCCAGGCCGCAGGAGGGCGGGGTCTAGTATATCCGGCCGGTTGGTAGCGGCGATGATGATGATGCTTTCATTGACGTTGAAGCCGTCCATCTCCACCAGCAACTGGTTTAGCGTCTGCTCCCTTTCGTCGTGCCCCCCGCCAAGGCCCGCGCCTCTCTGGCGCCCCACGGCGTCGATCTCGTCGATGAAAACGATGCAGGGGCTGTTCTTCTTCGCCTGGTCAAAGAGATCCCTGACCCGGGAGGCTCCCACGCCTACGAACATCTCCACAAAGTCGGAGCCGCTTATGCTGAAGAAAGGCACGCCGGCTTCCCCCGCCAGAGCCCTGGCGATGAGGGTCTTGCCGGTGCCGGGCAGGCCGACGAGGAGTACGCCCTTGGGTATCTTCGCGCCGATGGCGATGAATTTGTCGGGGTTCTTCAGGAAATCCACCACTTCCTGAAGCTCCTCCTTGACCTCGTCTATACCGGCTACGTCCGCGAAGGTGACTTTTTTCTTATCGGAAGTCTGGAGTTTTGCCCTGCTCTTGCCAAACTGCATGGCTTTGCCGCCGCTTTGGGTCTGCTGCAGCATGAAGAACATCAGCACGATGAGCAGGATCATAGGCACAAAGCTGATAAAGAAGTTCAGGACAAGGTTCTGGGGGACAGGCTTCTGATAGAAGGGTATGTTCTTCTCCTTGAGCAGCTCCGTAAGCGTCTCGTCGAAAGGCGGCCCCAGGAGCTCAAATACAGCGCCGTCCACCAGCGTCCCCTTGATCTCCTTGACGTCGGATTTCTGCACCAGATTGATCGTGGCTATCCTGCCCTGCTGCAATGCGTTGATGAAAGCGTTATAGTTCCCCTGGAACGGGTCGGGCTCGCCGATCCTCTTCGTCATCCCGTTGAGAAAGGAAATGACGAGAAGACCGATGACCATCATGATCGCCAGGTTTCTCAAAACTATGTTGCGGTACATACGGTTCACGTAAATCTCCCTCCGGTTTTCCCGTGAATCCCCGGATTATGACCGGTTGTCTTTAGCAGTTCACACGTTTAATCATAATATCACGAACGCCCTAATTTTTCAACAAAAAAACGAAAACCGCCCGACGACCGCCGGGCAGGCTCCGCGTTTTGATTTGTAATGAGCTCTACCGGAGCTCTATCGGAAATAACCCAGGGGCGTGCCGATGATCATAACCACCGCTACGGCGACGAAGATGAGGGCGATATGGCCCCATATCCCTGCTTTGAAGAAGTCCTTGATGGAAAAGTACCGGTCGGGCCAGCAAATCACCGGAACCGGATCGAAGGGCAGCAGCCAGCTGGCGGATATCGTGAAAGCCATGGGCAGATACAGCATCATCAAGGGTATGCCGGTATCCAGGGAAAAGGCCGCCAATGTAGGCACCATGATGGTAACGCAGGCCGGATTGGAGGGGATCAGTATCTTGATGACCGTGCAGAAAGTGGCGATGACAAAAGCCAGGATCAGCGGGCTCGAATTGGTGAACGGCCCGAGGAAGGTGTTGGCCAGCCAGCTCGACGCCCCTGTGTTGAACATGGCGGCGCCAAAGGTGCCCGAAGCGCCGATCATGATGATCAGCGTCCAGTCCAGCTTGTCTTTAACGTATTCGTAGGTCAGCAGATTGATACCGGGGCAGAAGTACAAGGTAGCGAAGGCCATCGTTGAAGCCGACACCGAGATATTGTGCAAATACTTCTCTGTAAACCAGAAAGTCAGCATCAGAACCGATATGACCATGAATTTGATTTCCTGTTTGGTCAGCTTTCCTAATTGCTCCAGTTCCTTTTTGGAATCCTCCACCCCGGCCAACAGCTCGAATTCCGGCGGAAATACTTTGATGATGATGAACCACAGGATGGGGACCATGACGATCACGATGGGCAGGCCAAACAAGGTCCATTCGCTGAAGCTCAGGGACATGCCCGTGCTTTGTCTGAGCAGATTCAAGCCCAGTACATTCAGCGAAGACCCGGCGGGGGTGGCGTTGCCGCCTACCATGGCGCCGAAGATGACGCCGATGATGCCGGCTTTGGCGAAGTTGCTCGTGCCCCTCTCGCAGTTGTTCTGCTCGCAAAGGGCTTTAACGATGAAGAAGAACGCGGCGCAAGAAGGGACGTTGGAGATGATCGTCGAGAGGATCGCCGTGCCAAACATCATGAAAAGAATGAGCAGCTTAGGTTTTCCCTTGGATAATACGGTCATATTCAGAGCCAGGCGTTTGTTTAACCCGCTGTTCTCAAGAGCATAAGCCAGCAGCATGGAGGCAAACACGAAAAATACCGTTGGGCTGGCAAAGTCTTTCACCGCCCCCGACTCTGAGTTTAATCCCAGCAGGTAAGTAACAAAGATAAACAGCACCGAGGTGATGAGGATGGGGACGACTTCCGTGACCCAGCAGATCACGACGCACACCATCATGGCGATGGCCCTTTGCCCTTCGGGGGTCAGCCCGGCAGGCGTAGGTATAGCCATGATGATGATATACGCGGCGACAACGGCGATGAGGGCTATGCCCCGTTTCAGTTCAGCGGATATTTTTGGCATTCGCGGTCCCTCCTAATATGTACTATCACCTATACTAAACAGAAAAGCGGCTCTCGTCAACATTTATTAAATTTTGTGCGGAAGGCTCCGCCGCGCCGGTATAAAGGCAGTCAAATCTGATCTGTTTCACGTCTTGTGCCGCGTCTGGTCCCGGCTCCCCGGCAGGGGGCGCGTACGGCCCTTCCGCCTTCGCCACGCCCGGGATCCACAATACCTGCGGGCCAAACGCCAGCAGGGGCAGGGAATCCCTTATGCCCCGGGGGACGCCTTTCTCGATGAGTTTATCCTTCAGCTTCTTACGCCCATAAGGCATTTGCAGCCAATCCCCCGGGCGCCGGTATCTCAGCGTAGGCCACGGGCCGCCGGCTGGCCATGGGCAGGCGTAGCTGTCGACGATGCTCTCATCCGCCTTCCCGCCCCCTGGCGCTTCCACAGCCGGGCTGCCCGAAGGCGCGTCCGCCGCCGGAACCTCCGCGGCTTGGCTGCCTGATGAAGCGTCTTTCACAAAGCCGCTATGCGACGCTTCTTCTGCCCAATCCGCGCGTATCGCGGCTTTTCCGCCGGCAATGGTCACGGTCTCGCCCGGCATGACCGGCACCTCATACCGCCGCCGCTCCGCCGCCCCGGCTTCCTCCAGCTTCGGAGCCTGCGCGCCCCGCGCCGCCTCCTGTGCGTCCCGCGCCGCCTCCTGCGCGGAAGCGCCGGGCTCCCCGCCGGCCTCACGCCGGTATAGCAGCGTCAGGCTGCCTTTCTCTTTGACGACGCTTATACCGCCGTATACTTCCGCCCGGGAGCCGGTGCGACCGCTAAGCGCCATCCGGTAAACCCGCTCTATGCCCGCCATATCGGCGTCCAGCCGCCCCGTGCGGGCGGTGAGCCAGAGCCGCAGCGCCCTCCTTGCCAATACCGGATCCAGGGCCGTCAGGCCGCGGAGCGATATCCTATACGTTTCCGCCGCCTCGGCTTCCCTGCCCGCCAGCTTATACAAGATCGCCAGTCTGTCTGCCTCTGAGGGCGGATCGGCAAGACCCGGGTCTGCCTGAGTCGCCCCGGCGATACTCATGCCAGCCAAAGCCTCCGCTGCCAATCTATCGAGATAAGCGTCCTCTTCCCTGACCAACTCAGCCGCCCTGCCCGCGGCGGCGGCGAAGCCCGGATTACCCTCCTTCAGCAGGGGCACGACCAGGCGGCGCAGCCTGTTTCGCAGATATGCCGTATCGTCGTTGGTTTCATCGAATCTGGGCTCTATGCCCAGCTCCCCGACATAGTCCGTGACCTCCCGCCGGCTGACCTCAAGGAGCGGCCGGATGTATAACCCGTTCACCGGCGCCATGCCCCCCAGCCCACGCGGCCCGGCGCCGTGGAGCAGATGGATCAGTACGGTTTCCGCCTGGTCGTCCAGATGATGCCCTAAAGCAATGGCGCTTCCCTTCCATTCCTTCAGGGCGCCTTCCAGGAAAGCCCTACGCGCCTTTCTGGCGGCGTCTTCGGGGGAACGCCCTTCCTTCACATGCTCATGACCCGGCCAATAGCCGCGAAAGAAGGTTATGTCCCGCTCCCGGCAGAAGCCTTCAGCCCAGTCCGCGTCCTCCCGCGACCTCTCCCCCCGAAGGCCGTGATCCAGATGGGCCGCGGCTAACTCAAGCAGCCCTTCTCCCTTTAGCGCGAAAAGGGCGCAAAGCAGAGCCAGGGAGTCGGCGCCGCCGGAAAAGGCGGCTAATACACGGGCCCCCCCGGCGAGCATGTTATGCCTGATCAGGGTCTCCTTCACCCGCTCCGGAAAAGTCGTCAACGCCACGCCGCCATATCCCGTGGCTCGACGGGCGGATCCGACGTCAAATGGTCATGATACAGCTCCCGGAGCGCTTCGGCGTCTTCAGTTCTCGCCGTCCGGATACTCAGCATTGTGCCGCCCCCCTTCACCGCGCCCGTTTTTTTAACGTATTATATCCAATCCGGGCATGTATTTCAAACATTTCTTAACAGCCGCGCTATCAAAATGACTGATGCCATTCGTCGTCCGGTTTGCCTGACGCCGGAAATTGTGGTATAGTGTCGTAATATTATCGAAACGGTAGGAGGGCTTGGCTTGAATTGGTTTCGAAAATTCATGCAAGGCAGATACGGCCCCGATCAATTGACTTACGCGCTGATCGTCATCTACTGGCCTTTCGCTTTCGCGGTCCGCTTGACCGGATTCCGCATCTTTGATTCCCTGGCTTATCTGTGCATTTTCACCGCGGCCTTCCGTTTCCTGTCGAAGAATATCGCCCGCCGCAGGCGTGAAAATCAAAAATTCCTTAGCATCCTGCAGCCCGTGACCGGTTGGGCCAAGCTTACCCGCCGAAGGATAGCGGAGAGAAGGACGCACCGTTTCTTCAAATGCCCCGGCTGCGGGCAGATCCTGCGGGTACCGGCGGGCAAAGGCCGTATCACCATACGCTGCAGCAAATGCGGCGCTGCTTTGGAGAAGAAAACATAAGGATCTGTAAAGCGATAAATTGCGAATCCTTAGCTCCGGAAGCGGGTGTAACCGGAAGCAAGAAAGGCTGCAAAGAATGCGACTTTTCGGTGTTGCGGAGTACCAAGTCGCGCGTTTTAATGAAGGAGGTTGAAGTTTGACGATGACGGATAAGAAATGGAAAGTGGGTATCGTGGGCGCTACCGGCATGGTGGGGCAGCGCCTGATCCTTTTGCTTCATAAGCATCCCTGGTTCAGCCTGACGGTCTTAGCCGCCAGCGGGCGCTCCGCAGGCAAGTCTTACCAGGAGGCCGCCGGCTACCGTTGGTTTATGAATGAACCGATGCCGGACATGGTCAAGGATAAAACTGTCCTGGACGGCGAAAAAGACGTGGCCGCCATTGCCGCCCAAGCGGATTTCATCTTCTGCGCCGTGGAAATGGACAAAGACGCGTTGCGGGCACTGGAAGAATCCTACGCCAAAGCCGAGTGCCCGGTATTCTCCAACAACAGCGCCCACCGCTGGACGCCCGACGTGCCGATGATCATCCCGGAGCTCAATCCGGACCATGCCGAAGTCATCGCCCAGCAGCGCCGCAGGCTGGGCGCCGAGAGAGGCTTCATCGCCGTCAAGTCCAACTGCTCGCTGCAAAGCTACCTGCCGCCGCTGTGGCCCCTCCATGAGCGCTACGGGATGACCAAGGCCCTGGCCTGCACTTATCAGGCGATATCCGGGGCGGGGAAAACCTTTGGCACCTGGCCTGAGATGGCGGACAATGTCATCCCCCTGATCAAGGGCGAAGAAGATAAAAGCGAACGGGAGCCCCTGAAGATCTGGGGCAAGGTCACACCGGAAGGCGTCATCCCCGCCCAGGGCCCTTCCATCACATCCCAATGCATACGCGTACCCGTTACCGACGGGCATCTGGCGGCGGTATTCGCTTCCTTTGAGAAAAAGCCCGCCATCGAGGAAATCAAGGATATCTGGGCCGGGTTCGACGGTTTGCCCCAGCGGCTAAGCCTGCCTACGGCGCCGAAACGTTTCCTCCGCTACTTCGATGAAGAAGACCGCCCCCAGACACGGCTGGACCGGGATCTGGAAGGCGGTATGGCAATCAGCATCGGCAGGCTCAGGCCCGACAGCCAATACGATATCAAATTCGTCTGCCTCTCCCACAATACTCTGAGGGGAGCGGCGGGGGGCAACGTGCTCATGGCCGAGCTCCTATGCAGCCAGGGATATATCCCGCAAGCGTAACACGTAACGGATCGCAACGCGGCCGTTGCTATCCACAGGAGTGAGACTCAGCCCAGCGCCGCTTTCAGCCAGTTATATATACGCCTGTGGTTCGCCGGGTCGTGGAACCTCGGGTCGCCGTGGGCGTAGTCCGGGAACTCATCATAGACGACGCGGCCTTTGCCGCAGACCTCTTCGATGCGTTTGACGAGATTGCGGGAGCATGCCACCGGCACCACCTGGTCGGCCGCTCCCGTCTGTATCAGCATGGGCGGCAGATCCGGCGTGACCCAGGATTCCGGATTAGCAAAATACGCCAGATTCGGATGTTCCCGGCAAGGCACGCCCAGGAAGACATCGGCGAAGTTGTGCAGCAATAATGCGGGATACCCTTCCGGGGGACTCTCGATCTTTTTGCCGCTGAAATCCGACTGGAGCATCAGGTCTCCCACGCCGAAGAGATCCACCACCGCCTGCACTCTACCACTGACGCCGGCAAACCCGAAGGACTCGTCGTACATGACCGTGGCGTCCTGAGTCGCCGCCGCCATAGCCACATGGTAACCCCCGGCGGAGGTGCCCAGCAGGGCGAAGCGATCCGGGTCAAGCTGATACTTCCCGGCATTTGCCCGCAGGAAGCGTATCGCCGCTTTCAGGTCATACAGCGGCCCTGGGAATCTGCCGTCGGGGTCAAAGGTACCGTCCCCCTTGGGCGAGCACAGTCGCTGCTCCACGCCCACATAGGCATACCCCTCATTGACCGCCTCCATGTAGCTTTCCGCGTGGAGGTCATTTTTTAGTCCGCCCACAAAGCCGCCCCCGTGCATGTAGATCAGCACAGGATAAGGGCCCTCCCCCGCCTCGGGCAGGCAGATATCCAGTATCCGCATGGGGTGGGGCTTATCCGGCGTATAGCTCACATTCAGGTACTTGCGAGTCACGCCCACAGGGTCGACGATAGGCGACGGATACGGATTTCCCGGTTCGCCGGGCTGGATGACCTTAATCAGATCCATGTATATACCCTCCCCTGATACGATTTTTCTTTCCATTATAGCAGGGTTTGGCGAATAAACCTATTGAAATCCGCCGCCGCATACGTTATAATTTTCTCTGTAAAGGAAGCTCCGAGCCGCAGGCAGCCAGACCGGTTGCCGCGGCCAATGGGTTGTGAAGGGGACTTTGCAGCCTGCTGTGTTTGCGAAGGGGTCCACGGAGTAAGTTTTGTGGACTTTTGCTTTTCTTTATTCCGTCTCTTTTTTCAACTTATTTTCTATTATTGTGAAGGGGGAATGAAAGATGTTTGGCTACATGGGCAAGCTCCTGTTCGTCAACCTCAGCACCGGCGCCACGGAAGTGCGCGATCTGGATGAGCAGGACGCCCGCAATTTCCTGGGAGGCTACGGCCTCGGCGCGAAGATCCTTTATGATGAGATGCCCGCGAAAGCAGATCCCTTCGGCGAAGACAGCATGATTGGCTTCGTGACCGGGCCTGCAAACGGCACCGGCGCCCTCTATGGCGGCCGCTTCATGGTCGTCAACAAGTCCCCGGTCACCGGCGGATGGAACGACGCCAACTGCGGCGGCGACTTCGGCCCCGCGCTGAAGAAAGCCGGCTACGACGCCGTCTTCGTCAAGGGCGTGTCGAAGAAGCCCGTCGCGATATTTATCGACGACGGTAAGGTGGAGATCGTCGACGCCGCCGACCTCTGGGGCAAGACGACCTTGCAGACCGAGAAGGTCATCGAAGAGAAGTATGGTAAGAAAGCCAAATCCGCCCTTATCGGGCCGGCGGGGGAAAACCTCTCCCTCATATCCGCCGTGATGAACGACGGCCACAGGGCGGCGGGCCGGGGCGGCTGCGGCGCCGTGATGGGCTCCAAGAAGCTGAAAGCCGTCATCGCTCGGGGCGACCAGGCAGTGCCGATTTGCGATAAGGACGCACTGAATGCCAACAATAAGGCAGTCCTCGACTTCATGAAGGGCCCCGGCGCGGGTTTCGCCGGTATGTTCGGCAACTTCGGCACCGGCGCGGGCTTCGTAGGCTCTACCCAGAGCGGCGACTCCGGCGTGAAAAACTGGGGCGGCGCCGGCGTGGCGGATTACCCCGCCGATGTGGCTACGCCTCTGGGCAGCCAGGGCATAGACAACACCAAGACAGGCAAGTATGCCTGCGCCAACTGCCCCCTGGGCTGCGGCGCCTTCCATGACTACCCCTCCGAGCGCTGGGATCTCAAGCACTCCCCAAGGCCGGAGTACGAGACCATGGGCTCTTTCGGTTCGCTGCTTCTCAACAAAGATGTGGAATCCGTATTCCAGGCAAATAACTTGTGCAACGAGTACGGCCTCGACACCATCTCCGCCGGTTCTACCGTAGCCTGGGCTATGGAGTGCTTTGAAAACGGCGTCCTGTCCGCCGACGAGCTGGACGGGATCAAGCTGAACTGGGGCGCCGGCGACGCCATCGTAGCCATCACCGAGAAGATCGGCAAAGGCGAAGGCTGCGGCAAGATCCTTATGCTGGGCACGCAAGCGGCCGCGGATCACTATGGCAAGGGCCATGAGTATCTGGTCGTAGCCAGGGGCATCGAGGAGCCGCAGCATGACAGCCGCCTGGGTTACGGCTTGATGCGCGTATATCAGTACGATCCCACCCCCGGCCGCCACGTCAAGGGCGGCATGGGCATGTTCGTCACCCATACCGCGGGCCACAGCGTGGACTACAAGGGCACGGGTTACGCCGACGTCAACGGCGCGGCAAATACCGAGCTCACTAATTCCGCCGGCTTCTGTATGTTTGGCGCTAACGGGCCCATGGGTATCGTGAAGATGCAGATCGAAGCGATCACCGGATTCAAGTACTCGGCTCCCGAGTGGCTGGCTCTGGGGCTCCGTATCTACAACATGAGGCATGCCTTCAATCTCCGGGAAGGGTTGCGCCGCAAAGACTTCACCGTCTCCGAGCGTTTCTACAAGACCAACCCCCCCCACGAAGGCCCCATCGCCGGCAACAATGTAGACCACGAGCTTCTGGCCGACAACTTCTTTAATGCCATGGGCTGGGCTATGGATGGGATGTTCCTGGCGCCTATGCTCAGGAACCTGGGCGGTATGGATAAGGTCATCGCCGACCTGATTCCGCCTCCGCCGCCTCCTCCGGGCGCGCCGCCACCGAAGAAAGACTAAGGATCATAGTATGCGCATTCGACTACGCTTTGCCTGCGCTGATCTCCCCGAGGTCTCAGGCATACAGGAAGCCGAGGTCAGCGACGGCGCCACGGTCGAGCAGGCGATGACGGAGTACGCGAGGCTCCGCCGGATGGAAGACAGCCTTGAAAAGCTGCCCGAGTCCATGTTCCTCATCGGCAAGAAGCCCGCGTTGCTCGCTACCGTACTGCAGGAAGGCGACGAACTGATGATCATGCGCATACTCCACGGCGGATAGGCCGCCACACCGCGTAAACGCATAAGCCGGCCGGTTCTGACGACGATATCGGAACCAGCCGGCTTTTCTGCGGCGTCTTTTTCGGGACGGGCGGAACCCGGGGCGAGCCTATCCCGAAAAAGACGCCAAAAAAAGGGGCTTGCCCGATTGTATGGGCAGCCCCTTATTTATCATACTATGTCGGCGTTTCGCGCCGCAAGGCAACCGCGCCTGCGGTTTGCTCCGCTACTCCGCCTTGATCAAGCCTCGGATATCTGTCTCAAGGCTTCCTCGTGAGTAGACTTATCCAACTTGTAGAAGAGGAAGCAGCAGATACCCAAGACATTGAATATGGGCGGCATGATCAGCATACAGGTCTTGACCCAGTTGAGGATCGCGGCAGGCTGGGAGCCGTAAGCGCCCGGTACATAGTTCAGAGCGCCCATTACCCAGTTAAAGATACCCTGGGTAAAGGCGATGCCGGCTTTCCAGAAGAAGTAAGTGATGGCGACGATGAAGCCGCTGGCCCGCAGGCCGTATTTGGCCTTCGTGTACTCGGAGACGTCAGGCTGCAGGGAGAAGATGACGATCAGGCTGATCTGCCCGATGCACTGCCCGATGGCGCCGACGATGTTGAACGCCCAAATGGTCCCGGTAGCGCCGGCTACGCCCGCGCCCTGCATGGGGATCAATATCCGAATAATACCGCATATCAACTGGCCGATCCAGCCGATGATACCCAGGTTCCTCTTGTTGGGGATGAACTTCATCAGGAGAACCATCAAGGGTCCCGCCAGGAGGGCTACCGCCGACCCCAGGGTCGAAGCGATGGTGATCTGCATGAGATCGCCCACATAATACTGCCAGAAGTACATACCGCCGACGCCGAAGCCGGCGCCGAAGCCCATGGTCAGCATGCAGCCCATCAGCGCGATGGCCGGTATGTTGCCCTTGATGCACTTCAAGGATTCCACGAAAGGCACGTTCTCCACTTCGCCCTTCGCCGGGATGACGCGCTCCTTCACACCCGCCGTACAGATAAAGTAGAACGGGAGTGAAACGGCGCAAAAGATGATCGCCGCGATGGTATAACCTTTCGCGCTTGGCTCGCCGCCGCCCACCAGGTTGACGATACGCAGGAATGAGAAGCTGCAAACCATCATCATGGCGCTGGCGAAAGTCTGGCGCCAGGAAGTAAGAATACCGCGCTGCGCGTAGTTTGTGGTCATGGTGGACATCAGGGAGAGATGGGGCACCTCAAGCCACGTATACGACGCAAAGAAGATGAAGTAAACGCCGAAAGACAGGATATACTGCATGATGCCCAGCTCGCCGGGGAGCTTGATGAAGAGCAGTACGCAGAGGACGTTTGTGCTGATACCCATGGGTATCAGCCACTGGCGATACCTGCCCTTAGGATGATAGGAACGGTCGACGATGCCGCCGATGATGGGGTCGTTGACGGCGTCCCACAGCTTACAGAGCATCATGAAGGTACCGACGGCAGCCGCCGGGATCATCACGATATCGGTCCAGAAGAAGCTAAGGAATGCCAGCGGGAGCATAAAGGGAATGATAACGCCGACGACGCCGGAAGAGTAGAAAAATCTTTCCTTATTCGTTAATTCCACGTCGGCTTGTAGATCCATTCCAACAGAAGGGCTTACATTTTCTGCCATGTTTTCTTTTCCCCTTTCTCTAAATGAGAATAAAATCAATAATAAAATTCCTTGACAATTCTACTTGCCATTGGTTAATACGGGGTAGTTTAAACATAAGGTAGATATCGGTTTGTGCGCAACTACAACTGACAATGGGTGGTGGCCGCCGGCCTCGCTTTCCTAAGCGCTTCTTTGCTTTACCTTGCCTGTATCGCCCCCCTACGAGCCATCCGCCGCCTTCTTACGCGGTTTTGAAATAGTGAATGGTTCCTGATATCCGGTAGATTTGGTTTGATTGTATCGAAGAAAAGTTGGAAAGTCAACTAAAAATTAACATTTCTACCCTTTACTTCGCTTTCTTTTGCCTCGGCGGCAGCTCGTACTTGCCTGTCTTCGGGTTGATCTTCATGTCCCTAACCCTTTTTCCCCAATATGACGCGGAGAAAAAGCTGATCGCAATGGTCACGATGGTCATAAGGATCGCGAGGATCTGAAATTTATTCTGCAGTAAAGTGTCAAACATAAAGCTTGGATACTCCTTTCAGTAGCGCTCCCGTTTTTGATTGTATCAGCCAGGATATCGCAGGTCAAGCAATAATCGGCGTGATTGTTATGCTTTTTCAGGGGCTGGTAGAGGTCAGGGCGCACCTATCTGGCAAACGAAGTTGTTCAATCCATCGCTTGCAAATAGCCACGCCCTGACCTCTACCAGCCCCTGAACGTGCGCGTTATATCCTGCCTTCCAGCTTGAGGCGCTTTTCCAGGTAGCCGTACAAGCCACTGCTGCGCAGTATCTCCAGCATGAACTCCGGCAAGGGCTCGCCGGCGAGCTTGACCACAGCCCCGGCGGCGGCATTCGCTTTCCGAATACTGATCTCCCCTGTGACGCAGTCAACGGCAACCTCGTCCCCCTCGGCAGCCAGGGAAGCCGTGTCGGCGGTGATCACCGGCAGGCCGATATTGACGGCGTTGCGGTAAAACAAGCGCGAGAAGGACTTCGCCACTACGCAGGATATGCCGCAGCCCCGGATCGCCAGGGGCGCGTGCTCCCGGGAAGAACCGCAGCCAAAGTTGGCCCCCGCGAGGAGGATGTCCCCCGGCTTCGCCTTGCGGTGGAAATCCGGATCTATTTCCTCCATGCAGTGGGAAGCGATCTCCTTTTCGTCGGTGAGGATCAGCCAGTTTGCGGGGAAGATGGCGTCTGTATCGATATTGTCTTCGAATACAAAAGCCCTGCCTTGAAACCTGAGCTCTCCGCCCATGTCACATCACCCCTTCCGGCAGGGCGATGTATCCCGCGACCGCAGAAGCCGCGGCTACCGCCGCCCCGGACAGGTATACCTCGCTCTCCATGCTGCCCATACGCCCCCTGAAGTTGCGGTTAGTGGTGGATACGCAGCGCTCCCCTGAGGCAAGCACGCCCATGTGCCCGCCTATGCAGGGCCCGCAGCATGGCGGGCCGACGGTAGCTTGTGCCTCGATAAATACTTTGATAAGCCCTTCGTCGAGGGCCGCGGCATACACTTCCCTGCTGCCCGGGATGATGATGAGCCGTACGCCGGGGGCCGCTTTCCTGCCCCTCAGCAGCTCGGCGGCGAGACGCAGATCTTCGATGCGCCCGTTGGTGCAGGAGCCGATAAAGACCTGATCCACCGCCAGTCTCTGCTCCGCCACTTCCCCGGCAGGCTTGACATTACCAGGGTTGTGGGGGCAGGCGAGCCGGGGACTGAGACGGGTAAGGTCGATGTGGATAGTATCGCGGTATACGGCGTCCGGGTCGGAGGCGTACAGGTGATATGGCCGCGCCGCCCGGGGCTTGATATACGCTTGCGTGACGTCGTCCGGAGCGAAGATAGCCGTCTTGGCCCCCGCTTCCACAGCCATATTGCATATGCTGAACCGATCCGCCATGCTAAGGCTGCCGGCGCCTTCGCCGGCGAACTCGAGGATACGGTAGTTCGCCCCGTCTATGCCTATCCTGCCGATGAGCTCTAGGATGACGTCCTTGCCCGTGACATAAGGGGGGAGCGCTCCCGTAAGGTCGACCTTCACTGTCTCCGGTACCCTCAGCCAAATCTCCCCCGCCATCATCGCGTAGAAGAAATCCGCGCTGCCTGTGCCGATGGCAAGGGCGCCAAGGGCGCCGCCGGTGCAGGTATGGGAATCCGCCCCCACGACGATCTCGCCGGGGTTGATCAGCCCTTTCTCCGGCAGTATGATATGCTCGATGCCCAGCCTGCCCACTTCGAAGTAGTGTTCTATGCCCTGCTCTCCGGCGAATCTCCTTACCTCGGCGCATAGCTCCGCCGACGGGACGTCCCTGTTAGGCGTGAAGTGGTCGGGTATGACGGCGACCCTTGATCGGTCGTATACGCCGGCTTTCAGTATCTCCTCCCTGCCGTGTATGGCGAGGGCTGTGCCCAGTTCGTTGCCGAATACCATATCGACGCCGGGCATGATGATGTCGCCGGAGGCGACAGCCTTGCCGCCCAGATGGGCGGACATGATCTTCTCCGCGATGGTATAACCCATTCCACTACCTCCGATAAGTATTGACCAACTCCGCGAATCGCTCCGTGATGAACTGGACGTCAAAGCATATCGTATTCAAATATACGCCTTTCGCGTTTAGCTCACGCATCCGCTCCGGCGTGCCGGCAGTGATCATCACCTGCAGGCCTCTTTCCACGGCTTTTCGGATCACCGTCTCCTCCGCGGCGTCGACCAGGGGATGGGCCGACTGCCCGGGTACGCCGAGAGATTGGGACAGATCCTGCCTTCCCGTGGTAACGATATCGACGCCGGGCACAGCGAGTATCTCATCCAGGTTATCCAGGCCCTCTTGGCTCTCGATCTGCACGCACAGAGCGGTTTCCTCATTAGCCCGGGGAAAGTACTCAGACAGGGGCGTCCTGCTATAGCGCACCACCCTGCCGATATTCGTCATGCCCCGCTCCCCGATGGGGGCGAACTTCGTCCGGCGCACGGCTTCCCGGGCCTGAGCCGCGGTGGATATGTCGGGGACGAGCACGCCACTGGCGCCGAAGTCAAGGATGGCGGTGACGTCATCCATCCTGGCCACGCGTACCAGGGTGGGGATATCCGCCGCCTCCGCTATGCGGATCAGGTTTTGAAGCTTCGCCGCGTCGGCGAAGGTATGCTCCAGGTCGATGCGCATGTAGTCGAATCCGGCGTAAGCCGCCATTTCCGCCACGGCTTCCCCTGTGTCTCCGATATATACCCCCAGAGAGGTCTTCTTCTGAAGCGGCAAAGTGAGTAAATTATTTCTTCCGAACGGCCCTTCATTTTTCGTCCTTACCATGCGTCCAACACCTCCGGGTTGATGAGTCCGTCGGGCTTCCTGCCCTCGGCGATATCGATGATATTCTGAAACGCCGTCTCGATCACCGTCTTGCGGCACTCGTAGGTCATGCCCGCTATATGGGGGGACAGCACCACGTTGTCCAGGCTGAGAAGGGGGTCATTCTCATCAAAGGGCTCCTTCTCATAGACGTCCAGGGCCGCCCCTGTAATGCGTTTATCCGCCAGGGCTTCATATAGGGCCTTTTCGTCGATGATCTCGCCACGGGCGCAGTTGATGACGCGGGCCGAAGGTTTCATCAAGGCGAACTCCTTCACAGAGACGAGGCCTTGGGTCTCGGCGGTGAGCGGGCAATGCACGCTGATATAGTCGCCTTCCCTGAAGATTTGCTCAAGGGTACAGTAAGTCACGCCGTACTCCCGGGCAAAGGCTTCATCCGGGAAGGGATCGTAAGCCAGGACGCGCATGGAGAAGCCGGAGAGGTTGCGCACCACGCGCTTGCCGATATTGCCTGTGCCGATGACGCCCAACGTCTTTCCGTATATGGAGTTGCCAAATGTGGTTTCCCACCTGCCCTGCTTCGCCCCGCTGTCGATGGCGGTGAGGCGCCGGGTCAGGGCAAGCATGAGAGCTACGGTGTACTCTGCCACGGCGTCCGCGTTGGCGCCCGGCGTTATGGTAAGGGCTATGCCCCGCCGGGTCGCCGCGGGCAGGTCTACGGCGTCGTAGCCGACGCCCATGCGGGAAATGATCTTCAGCTCCGGCGCCGCTGCCATCACGGCTTCGGTGAACTGCTCCGCCGAGGCCACATGGGCGTAGACGCCACTCAGCGCCGGGATGAGCTCATCCGTGCGCAGAGACCGGCAGCGGGCGTCCACCTCTACGTCGAAGCCTTTGTCCGTCAACATTCTCACGCAGCCGTCGAAGCCGGTAATTATATCCGGGGAAAACGAGAGCGTTACCAAGACTTTCTTTGTCATATAAGCAGACCTCCGAAATGGCAGTTTGGTCGTCCAGGGAGACAGCTATACCACGGCGTTAGAGTCGCGTCTTATGCTTGCCGCTATGGTTTGGTCGTCCAGGGAGACAGCTAAACCATAGCGGCAGGCTGGGCGCCGGACTCCGCGGCAAGCCGTAGCTCTTCCTCGTGTTCGGCATGGAGCTTGTCCAGCCGTTTGATTTCCCTCACCACAAAAATCGTCGTCAGCACCATTGAGGAGAAATCCGCGATAGGCCCGGAGTACAGGATGCCGTCAAAGCCAAACAGCCTGGACATAACGACGATACAGGGCAGCAGGATCAGCACCTGGCGGGAAAGTGTCAGTATGATCGAAATCTTCGGTTTCCCGGAGAACTGGAAATACGCCGAACCCATCTGCTGGAAACCTACCACAAAGAGGAAGGCCCTGAATATCTTCATCATCCTGACGCCTACCGCGATAAGCTCCGGATCATTATTAAAGAAAGCGAATATCTGCGCGGGGAAAACCCTCGTGAGCAGCCAGCCGATGGTGGAGAAAAACATAGCCGTGCCTAAGGAACAGTATAAGGCCAGCTTCACCCTGGCGTAGTTTTTCGCGCCGATATTATAGCCAATGATGGGCTGGGCCCCCTGATTGAAGCCGAATACCGGCTGGGAAATCAAGGTGTCGATATTATTCGTGATGCCCCAGGCAGACATGGCCACGTCTCCGCCATAGGCGATCAGGTTCCGGTTCAACGTCACGGAGAGCAGACTCTGGCTGACCGACATCAGGAAGTTGGGCAGGCCAAGCTGGACGACATATGCCAGATGATTGAACTTCAAACGCACATATTTCCAGCGCAGCCCGATGACCCTCTCCTTGCGGATAAGGAAAAGGAATATCCATCCTGAGGAACCTAAAGATGCGCATACAGACCCCAAAGCAGCGCCCCGGATCCCCCAGCCGAAGACAAAGATGAAAGTGGGCGAGCAGATCAGGTTCACCAGCGTACTGAAGAGCATGGTCATCATCGCCCGTCGGGGAAAACCTTCGATGCGCAACATGGGGTTGAGAGGTCCGAAGGTACCGATCACTGTGCCGGCAAGAATGATGGTCAGGTAGTCCCGGGCGAGGGGGAGTACGGCGTCGCTGGCGCCGAAAGCCCGTAAGATAGGATCGATAAACATGATCCCAATGATCGCTCCGCAAGCCGCAAACAGCTGATTGAACGCTACCGAACTGCCCAGCATCGCTCTTCCGCTCTCTTTATCTCCCTGTCCCAACTTGATCGCCACTGCCGCCGAACACCCGTTTGTGATCAGAGATATGACGGAGTACTGGATCATCGTGATTGGCATGCATACCGCGATGGCGGCGATACCTAAGGATCCTATACTCCGCCCTACGAAGGACATGTTGATGGTGTTGTATGTGGATTGGACCAGCATCGCTACGATGGAGGGCAGCGAGTACTGGATCAGAAGCTTCATGATCCCTTCTTCGCCAAACCTGGCGGTCCTGTCTACTTCCTGGGCTTGCGCCTGTATTGGTTTATTCACTGATTACCCGCTCCTGTGTCGTCGTTTCTAATGAATCGGCCCGCAGCGCTTCCTGCTCCCGCTGAAGCCTGTTTAGCCGCTTGAATTCCCTGGCGATGAAGATAAATACCAGCGTAGTAGAGCTGAAGTCCGCAATGGGGCCGGAGTATAAGATGCCGTTCATCCCAAAGTATCTGGATAAGATCAGGATGCAGGGCAGCAGGATCAGCACCTGCCTGGATAAGGTGAGGACGATGGATATCTTCGGCCTTCCGGAAAACTGGAAGTACGCCGCCCCCATCTGCTGGAAGCCCACCACAAAGATGAAAGCCCGGAAGACGATCATCATGCGGGTACCCACGGCGATGAGCTCGGGGTCGCTATTGAAGAAAGCGAATATCTGGCTTGCGAAAAGCCTCGTCAGCAACCAGCCCAGTGAGGAGAAGAAGAAAGCGATCCCCAGGGAGCACAGCAGCGCCTGCTTAACCCGGGCGTAGTTTTTCGCGCCGATATTGTAGCCGATGATGGGCTGGGCGCCTTGGTTAAAGCCAAACACAGGCTGCTGGATGAGGTTATTGATATTGTTGGTGATACCCCAGGCGGACACCGCGATATCGCCGCCGTAGGTGATAAGGCTCTTATTCAGGTTCACCGACAGCAGGCTCTGGCTGAGGGACATCAAAAAGTTTGGCAGGCCCAACTGCATCACATGGAGCAGGCTGCGTATCTTCAGACGCATGTATTTCCACTTCAGCCCGATGATGCGTTCCTTGCGGATCAGGAAGAAAAATATCCAGCTGGAAGCGGCAAACTGGGCGCAAAATGTGCCAAGCGCGGCGCCCCTTATCCCCAGATCAAAAACAAAGATGAAGGTCGGGGAGCAGACCAGATTCACCGCCGTACTCAGCAGCTGGGTCATCATGGCCCGCCTGGGGTAGCCTTCGATGCGCATCATGGGATTCAAGGGGCCAAAGGAAGAGAAGACCATGGCAAACATGGTGATATTCAGATAATCCCGCGCATAGGGCAGGATCGCGTCTGTGGCGCCGAAGGCCCGCAGAAGCTGATCGATGAAGATATGCCCCAATACCACATTGGTGGAAGCGACGATAAGGTTAAACGCCACCGCGCTGCCCAGCAGCTTCCTGCCGCCTTCCCTGTCCCCTTCGCCCAGCTTGATGGCCACCCCGGCGGAGCATCCGTTCCCGATGAGGGAGTTGATGGCGCCCTGGATCATGGTGATGGGCATGCACACGGCGATGGCGGCTATCCCGATGGGGCCGACCTTCTGCCCTACAAAGGACATGTTTATCGTATTGTAGGTCGACTGGACGATCATCGCCACGATGGAAGGCAGCGAGTAGCGGATCAGCAGCTTGATGATGTTGTCCCGGCCAAACTGGTCGGTCTTATCTGAGCCTTGCCCAGGCTCAGACCCTTGCCGCGTCTCATCTTCTTGTCGGGGCTCGCTCGCTTCTCGTAGCTCTTGCTCTTGTTTAAGTTCACTCATTCCTGATAACGGCTCTCCCGGCTCTTGGGTGATAAAAAGTCTCGCCTGCCAGTGTGATAAGGCAAGCGAGACTTTCTGCCTGTAATAATCTTTTTGACAGCTTGAATTATACCACTCTGTGATTGGCTAAGTCCATACTACTACGACGTCCGCGCTGTGAAAACAGTCCGGCTTTAGCCTTTGTAGTCGAACATACGGCCCAATACCTTTTCGGCCACGTCCCGGGTGATCTCGCAGGGTGAGAAATCTTTCATCATTTCCCCCATCAAGACGTCGGTCTGATCCGTAAGGTCTTTTCTGGTGTAGCCTAACTGCTCGAAGGACTGCAGGCCCACGTTGCCCATGAACTCGCGCATCTTATCCCCGGCGATGAGGCCGATCTGCTCAGGGGTTGCGTCGTAGGGGATATCGGCGCCGAAAATCTCGGCGATCTTCCGTACCCGCTCGGGCACCGCTGTGGCAAAGAGCTCCAGCTGAGGAGGCGTGGCAAGGCCGCAGAGCAGCCCGTGATGGAGATGGAACACGGACGCCAGACCCTGGGCGATAGCATGGCCAAGGGTGGTGATGGAGTCGCTGAAAGCAAGGCCGGCCAAGCTGCTTGCCAGGCTCATGCCGCTGCGGGCAGTGATGTTTGTGCCGTCTTCGACAGCAGCCTGGAGATGGGCGGCCACGAGGCGCAGGGATTCATATCCTCTTAGGTCGGACATGGGGTTGCGCATCTTGCCCGTGATGGCCTCTACGCAGTGGGCGACTACGTCCATGCCGGTAGCGGCGGTGATTCCGGGAGGTACGCCAATGGTGAGCTCGGGATCGATAATAGCCACCGAAGCTCCGGTGATCACGACGCCGGCCTTCTTAGAGGTCTCGGAAATCGAGATAACGCCGACGATAGTGACTTCACTGCCGGTGCCGGAGGTGGTGGGGATGGTGATGATGGGTACGTCGGGCTTCCCCGGCGGCTTGCCGATCAGCTCAGTGATGGGTTTGGGATCCTTGAGGATCAGGGAAGCCGCTTTTGCCGTGTCAAGGCTGCTCCCGCCGCCCAGGGCGACGATGGCGTCCGCTTTGGCAGCCCGGATGGCGTCGGCGCATACCGTAATGCTGTCGGTAGGCGCGTCGGAGAGGCAGCCGTCATAAATCGCGCAGCCCAGCCCCGCGTCTTTGATGGTTTTCTCTACCTTCGCCGTGGCGCCGGCGGCAGTAACGCCCTTATCCGTGACGATGATGGGGTTGCTGCTCCCGAGCATCTTGAGCTGATCCCCCAAAGCGGCCAGGGCTCCGGGTCCGAACAGCATCGGAGCGGCTTGTGACATTCTCTGTGGCATAAATACATTCCTCCTCGATTTTCTTTCGTGTGTATTTCTCCCCCCGCCGGGGCGATCCCCTGCGGGGAATTGCACAGCCGGTTAGCAGGCTAAGGTATAGCCGCCGTCGATGGTGATGACCTCGCCGGTGATGTGGGCGGCGCCGGGGGACGACAGGAATACGGCCAGGGCGCCGATCTCGATGGCCTCGCCCAGGCGCGGAAGGGGTTGCTGAGCCTCGATGAGCTCGAAGAGTATGGGCGCCGGGTCGGCGCCGAAGCCCGCGTGTATGAAGCCGGGAGCGATGGCGTTGACGCGGATGTTGTACTTGCCCACCTCATATGCCGTGGTCTTGGTGAGGGAGTTGGCGCCGGCTTTAGCCGCCGCGTAAGCGCCCAGGGCCATGCCCTTATTGACGATAGCGCCGGCGTTGGATGTGATATTGACTATGCTTCCGCCTTTGCCGGCTTCCTTCATATGCTGGCCGACTACATGGGTCACCCGGGCCATGCCGATGAGATCCGTATCGATGGTGGACGCCCACATCTGCATGTCGTCCGGCTGATCCAGAAGTTCGCCGCCGCTAGCCATGCCGGAATTGTTGACCAAAATCTCAAAGTTGCCGAAGACGCCTACCGCCTGCTCCGTAGCCTTGCGGATACTGGCGATGTCCGTGATATCGCAAGAGAAAGCCTGATGCTTGCCCCCGATGGCGTTGAGCTCTTTAAGAGCATTCTCCGCTTTCTCCATGTTGCGGCAGAAGATCGCCACATTGACGCCGCACTCAGCCATCGCCTTCGCTATGCCTAAACCGATACCGCCGTTGCCTCCCGTGATGATCGCGTTCTTGCCTTTGATATCAAAGGCCTCGCTCATGCTGCCGATAAATGGTAAAATGCCTGGTTTCATGCTTGTCTCCTCCTTAAATATTCATATTATTTTTTCGGAAAACTTAGCCTCGCCGAACACGTGAAAATCCAGTTACAATCATTATGAAGCACCATTCCTGCCCTGTCAAGTACCAGTAGCGCGGCAAGTGGCAAAGCCGGGCAAAAAAATTTCACCGATTATACGTTTACAGGCTGATGGATTTATTATATTATTTTTTTATAATGCAGCAGGAAAATAGAAAGGCGAACGGCGGCTATTCGCCGTCGGGTAAAGGAGGTTACCGTATACTATGAAAGACTACTTGAACTACGGCGGCGCCGTATGCGTCGTGACGGGGGCGGCTTCGGGCATCGGCAAAGCTACGGCGGAGATCCTGGTGGATCTGGGCGCGAAAGTCTATACCATCGACGTCCAGGACTGCCCCGTACCCGGGATCAAGCTCCACATCCCCACGGATCTGTCGGACAAGGCTTCCATCGACAGGGCGTTTACCCAAGTCCCGGATAGGATCGACAAATTCTTCGGTATCGCCGGCATGTTCCACTCCCCGGACATCGTAGCCGTATTCACCGTCAACTTCATCGCGAATAAGTACATGACCGAGGAGTATGTGATCCCGCGCCTGACAGAAGGCGAGTACGGCGCCGTCGCCTTCCTGGCTTCGGTGGGCGGCAGCCGCTGGGCCCAGCATACCGACGAGTACAAGGAGCTTGTGGAAGCCGGTACCTGGGAGGAGATGGTGGCGGCGACAAAGGCGAGGGCGGAGAAGTCCCCGGGCAGCCGGGGGGGATATGAGCTCTCCAAGCGGGCGATCAACTACTATATGAAGCTCCGCGCCCCCAGCCTGGCGGCGAAGGGCAACCGTATGAATACGGTAGCGCCCCACTACACGGAGACGCCTATGCTTCAGAGCATCATCGACATGACCACCAAAGCCGGCAGAGAGATGAACTACGACTCCAAGGGCGCTTTCGAGCGTCTGGGCAAACCGGAAGACGCCGCCAAGGCTATCGTCTTCCTGAATAGCGACATGGCGACGTATATCTCCGGCCACATCCTGTATGAAGAAGGCGCCATGCAGGCCATGATCGAGACGGGGAAGATGCCCGTGGTCATGGACGGCAAAACCTGGTAGGACGGCGTAAGGTCTATTGACATACACGCCGGAATTATGGTATGTTCGGTTTGTACAATTCGCAGAACGTTGAACCAAAATCGGGAAAGGAGATCATCATCTATGCAAGAAAAACCAACCATTGCGCAGCTTGAGGAACTGGCCTACGAGTTACGGTACAAGCTCCTCAATTTGTGCGGCACGTACGAAGGCATCGTACATATCGGAGGAGATCTGTCGGTGGCGGATATATTCACGTCGCTGTTCCAGTACGGCCTCAATATCGATCCGAAAGACATTATGATGCCTACCCGGGACCGCTTTATCCTGAGTAAGGGCCACGCCGCCGTATGTATGTACATCACCATGGCCATTCGCGGATTTTTCGACTACGACGAGATCGTCCGCACTTATGGCAAGCTGGACAGCGCTTACGGCATGCATCCGTGTAAGGTGCAGCTCCCCGGCGTGGAGTGCTCTTCCGGCTCCCTGGGGCACGGTCTTGCCCTGGCGGTAGGGATGGCCCTCTCCGCGAAGCAGCGTAAGGAAAAGCACCGGGTATTCTGCCTTATGGGCGACGGGGAGACCTGCGAAGGCTCCGTCTGGGAAGCGGCTATGACCGGCGCCGGATACAAGCTGGGCAACCTCGTAGGCGTGATCGACCGCAATAGTCAGCTGATGACCACTTTCTCCGACGAACCGGTGGCTTTGGCGCCTTATCCGGATAAATGGCGCGCTTTCGGCTGGAATGTAGTAGAAGTCGACGGGCACAATATGGCTTCGCTGGTGGCGGCTATCGACAATCTGCCCGCCTCCGACTCGGACAAGCCTACCGCTTTGGTTTGCACGACAGTGAAAGGCAAAGGCGTTTCCTTCATGGAGAGGAACCTGGGATGGCACGCCGGCGCTTTGAGCAGCGAGGATATGAAAAAAGCCCTGGATGAGATCGGCGCGGGAAGGGGGGCCAAATAATGGTTGCTGTAACAATGAATTTCGGGACGTTTATGTCCGCCAGATCCGTCGTAGGCGATACGATACTTGAGCTGGGGCAGAAGGATAAGCGCATCTGGGCGCTTACTGCCGACACGGGCGGCGCCCTCTCTGCATTTAAAGGTGAGTTCCCTGATCGCTACGTGGACGTAGGCATCGCGGAGCAAAATGTAGTCGGCGTAGCGGCCGGCCTGGCTCTGGAAGGCAATATCCCCATGGTCATGGGTATGATTCCTTTTATGACCATGCGCGCCTGCGAGCAGGTACGCACCGACGTGTGTTATCAGAACCTGCCTGTACGCCTCATCGGCACAGGGGGCGGCTTGACCTCGGGCGGCGGCTCCACCCACAATGCTATGGAAGATATTTCCATTATGCGCTCTTTCGTAAATATGACTGTCCTTTCCATCGGCGACCCCAACCTGATCCGCGACGCGATCTACGCCAGCATGGATCTGCCCGGCCCTCTATACATCCGCCTGGCTCAGGGTAAGCAGGACGCCGTGATCTACGAGAAAGGCAGCATCAAGTTTGAGTTCGGCAAGGGCATCGTAGCCCGGGACGGCAGCGACGTCACCATCTTTGCCCACGGCGAGATGGTCAGGCAAGCCCTGGAAGCGGCCTTAAAGCTGGAAGAGGAAGGCAAATCCGTCCGCGTGGTGGACATGGTCTCCATCAAACCCATTGACGAGGATCTCATCGTGTCTTGCGTAAAGGAGACGGGGCGGATCGTAGTCGTGGAAGACCATCTCATGACCGGCGGCCTGGCCAGCGCCGTGGCCGACGTCATGGCGGACAGGGGCGTATCTCCCAAGGCTTTCAAGCGCCTGGGCATACCTCAGGTCTTCGCCGGGTTCGGCAGCGGTGTGGAGCTGCGCAACAAGTACGGTTATGGCCTGGACGCCACGGTAGCCGCGCTGAAGGAAGTACTCAAGGCTTAGTATTGGGCTTAGGCCTTTGAGCGCGAATACGCTCCGGCGCCCCGCTTTTCTACGGCATGAATGTCAGACAATGATTCAAGCAGCCTCCGCGTATATTGCGGGGGCTGTCTTATTTGGCGTGACTGTTCATGGGGTCAGGAACCTAAAGCGTGGCGATTGTCGCACCCACGGATTTGCCAGGTTTGCGATTGCTTATCTGGCAGACGAAGCTGTGAACCATCGCTTACAAATCGCCACGCTTTAGGCCCCTGACCCCATGACCTGTCACCTGTTTGCGATTCAGCATGGAGGCGACGGCAACCGCCGTGTCGGGGGGCCCAAAGCCGCCGGCTTTCGTGATCAGGTCAAAGCCGTATCGGCCGCCGACGATCTTTGAGAGGGCGACTCCGGGCAGAAGCTCCGCCACCGGCATAAGGACGGGGTTCCCCAGGCTGCCCAGTATCCCCGCGAGGGTATCGCCGCCGATGACAAAGAGGTTGGCAGGCTCGGCGGTTTCCAGTATCCTCTTCGTGATCCGCCCGATATTTTCGGCGATTCGCATGGGCTCCGCGCTTAGACCTCTCTCCAGGGCGTATCGGCGGCACAAAGCGGCGTCTTCCGCTCCCGCCGCCCCTTCGATGTACGCCGGCTTCCCCGAACCCAGGATCGCCCTGATCTCCCGGGCAAGTTGGCCGCATTCGGCGCTTAAATGGAAATCCGGCTCCAGCTTCTGCTCCGCAGTCAAGCTAACGCCCGCGAAGCCCTTTGCTTTGGCATACTGCATCTGGCCAACGGTAGCTTCATGAAGGCTGCCCGAGACCAGGAGCACGCGACCGCCCGGCTTACCTACGCAGCCCCCGGACGGGAAGCTGCCCGGCAGAAAGCAGCCTGGCGGGAAGCTGCCCGGCAGAGAGCAGACCGGCGGGAAGCTGCCCGGCAGAGAGCAGACCGGCGGGAAGCTACCCGGTAGGTAGCCATCCGGCAGGGAGACGTCCTGTATCCTGGCTTTGGTTTTTGTCTGGAGCGCGCCGTCGGCAGCGGCAGGCAGCTCCCCTACGGCGAGGGCCCGCGCCAGGGCGGCGGCAAAACCCGCGCAACCCGCCGTCAGGCTGAGGCTGCCTGTCTCCTTGAGCGCGGCGCATATATCGACCAAGTCCTCGTCGGTAGCCGCGTCAAAAACGCATATCCCCCGTTGGCCATGGATATCCGGCCTCCCGCCCCTTCGGATCACCGTCGTCACGACATCCGCCTGAGTTTTGATGATATCCGGTACGAAGCTGTTATTAACCGGCTCGAAGGGGTCATGGGCGAAAGAGGACAGCGAAACAGGGACGCCGCCCACATAGTGGACGCCTCCCTCGGTAACGCGGCCGTACTCAGGAAAAGCGGGGACAAACATAAGCCTGTCCGCGCCCGCTCCATCCATGGCGGCAAGGAGCTCGCTGCCGATGTTTCCCCGCAGGGCGGAATCTGTCTTCTTATATATATAGGTGACGCCCAGCCCTGCCGCCCAGGCCGCCAACCGGCGGACGGCGCGATACGCATCCTCCCTGCTCAGATGCCTGGTCTCCGCGTCGACGCAGAGTACGCGGACGCTTTCGTCCAAAGCGCCGGAACCCGCGTAAGCGCTCTTGACGACCAGCGTTTTTAAACCCCGCTTCCCAAACTGCACCCCTGTATCCAGGGCGCCGGTGAAGTCGTCGGCGATGACCAGCAGCTCAATCATTACATACTCCGAAAGCTCTCGCCATGGTTAAAGCTCAGGCTATACCATCGGCGAACCCAAACTTCACCTTAGCCAGTGTCACGGCTATCTTGATGGCGTCCACCATGCTTTCCTCATTGGCGCGCCCCTCCCCGGCTTTGCCGAAAGCCGTGCCGTGATCCACGGACGTCCTGACGATGGGTAGCCCTATGGTACAGTTCACCCCGCTGACGGCGGTGTAGCGGCCTGTCTTGGCGTCCAGCTTAAACCCGCTCAGCTTCAAAGGGATATGCCCCTGATCGTGGTACATGGCTACCACCACATCGTACATACCGCCCACCGCTTTGACGAACACCGTATCCGGCGGTATCGGCCCCTCGGCGTCATACCCATCCGCCGCGGCTTTCGCTATGGCGGGCCGGATAGAGGTCTCCTCCTCGCTCCCAAATAATCCATTCTCTCCGGCATGGGCGTTAAGCCCGGCTACGGCTATGCGCGGATGCTCTATCCCAAGGGCCTGCAATGCCTCATGGGCAAGGCGTATCGTCTGATAGACGCGCTCTTCTGTGATCCTGTCGCAGGCCTCCCGCATGGATACATGGGTGGTCACATGGATGACCCGCAGCGTATCGCTCAGCAGAAGCATGCCGTAATCCCTGGTATCGGTGAGATCGGCGAATATCTCCGTATGCCCGGTGTACGGTATGCCCGCTACGGCCAGGGCTTCCTTGTTGATGGGCCCGGTGACCACGCCCAACACATCTCCTGCCAGGGCCAGCTCTATGCCCCGGCGCACATAAGCATACGAGGCTTTTCCGCAAAGCCCGCTGACCATCTTATATGACCAGCCGCCTTTGACCAGAAAGCCTAGGTCGATGTAGTCAAGGACGCCGAGCTGCCCGCCGGCGTCCCTGATTTCCGATATCTCACGGAGCTCCAGCCCCGTGCGGCAGAAGCGGTTCGCGTCGAGAAGGGCCTCCTTGTCGCCGATGACTACGGGGAGGCACAGCTCATAGACTTCGGCCCGGGAAAGGGCCTTGACCGCGATCTCCGCGCCTATGCCCGCGGGGTCGCCCATCGTAATCGCGAGTGTTGGTTTCATCCTTCTTTGATGAAGACGTCCTTGCCCCGTTTGCATACCGGGCAGACCCAATCCGCAGGCAAGGCCTCGAAGGGGGTCTCGCCGTCATATACATAGTGGCATATGGAGCAGACCCACCTGCCGGAGCCGGCTGTGGCCTTCGGGGCTCCGGCCTCCGCCGTCTTCGGCGCGCCCCCCGACTTCAGCCTACGGTACTCCGCGTAGGTGATGGGCTCCTGATCCCCCAGGGAAAGGCAGTCCTCCACCGCGCACACAAAGAGATAGTGGCTCCCCAGGTCTATGGTTTGCTCCACCCGGCAGTGGAAGCGGGCGATGGCCCCTTCTTTGATCAATGGATTGCCATTCGCGTCCTTATCGTAAGCTATGGCGCCGAACTTCTCCATCTCCCTGCCTTTGTTCATCCCGAAATGGGCAATCATATCCAGCGGGCAGTCTATAGCCAGCACGGACACGGTCATGCTGCCTTTTTTCGTGATAAGCTCCGTGGTCAGGTTAGCCTTCATCATGGTCGCCAGTAGGCGGCCGGGCTCCGAGGTGGCCTGGGTGGCCGTGTTGATGATGCAGCCGTTAAGCTTGCCCTCATACTCTACGCCCACCACAAATAAGCCGTAAGTCAACTTGAAAAACGCCGTGTTGTCCATTCGATTACCTGCCTCCTTTATTGATCGCCGATTTTATTCTTCCGTCATCACTCGTTTCCGCCGTCTTCCTCCGCCGAAGCCTTCTGTGGCGCGGACAGCTCGAAGCTGACCATAAATAGGTTTCCCTCTACATCGTCTTCATAGTACTCCAGATAACTGATCCCGTATTCGTTCTTTACCTCGGGAAGAGGCACCTCGAAGACAAGCTCCCTCGTCACGCTTTGGTCCACAGCCAGCCGGAACTCTTCCTCCATTTGCGTACCGGCCGTCTTCGCCAGAGGGTAGCAGTAGTCGCCGTCCCCTTCGCCCCACTGGGCGATAAAGTCGCTTGCCCACATGGGTATAGGCCCGTCAAACGCATTGCTTACCGTCACCTCGGCTACCAGGTAGGCAAATCCCCGCTCCGCTTGATCCTCGCCGAATTCGTCCCTCAGCTCCGCTTTGTTGACGCAAAAGGTGAAGAATACGTTGGTCAGCTCGTCCCCGATCTTCCCGTAGGCAAAACCGTCTACCTTCCTGCCGTCATCCAAAGTCAGGGCGCCGTTTACATGAGTCCTGACGTCTACGATCTCTTCTACGGGCTCCTCCTCCGGCGGCGGTTCCTCAGCCTGCTCCTTGCCGCAGCCCCCCGCCGGGATCAGAGCGAGCAGCAGTACCAGCGCGGCGCCCAATATCTTTATCCATTTTTCCATCTTCATCTGTCGTACCTGCTTTCCGCCAAACATGAGTAAGACCTGCCGTCAACCGCCCAACCCAAGGGCTTCGGCAGCCTTACGCAAGCCCAGTATGGTTTCGCTGATGACCTCGTCGATGGGCATGCCCATCATGTCCGCGCCTTCCTGGATGATCTCCCGGCTGACGCCGGCGGCAAATGCCTTGTCCTTCCATTTCTTCTTGACGGATTTCAGCTCCAGATCCATCAGGCTCCGGCTTGGCCTCATGAGCGCCGCCGCCATGATCAGGCCGGTGAGTTCGTCTACGGTATAAATGACTTTTTCCATAGGCAACGAAGGCTCCACGTCGGTACAGAGCTTCCAGCCGTGAGCCATCACGCCGCGAACCCAGTCCTCCGGCCAGCCGGCTTCTTCCAGCATGACCTTGGTCATCTTGCAGTGCTGATCCGGGTATCGCTCATAATCCAGATCGTGGCAAAGCCCTATGATCCCCCACTTTTCTTCATCCTCACCCAATAGCAAAGCAAAGTGGCGCAATGCCGCCTCCACCGCTAAAGCGTGCTTAAGCAGGTTCTCCTGATGATTATGCGCGAGAAATAAAGCCATGGCTTCCTCTCGGGTCGGCGTGTTGCCCATAGAAAATAGTCTCCTTTCACTTAACGAAAGCTCATCGTCTGCCCCCATAAGCTGCCAAGGCGGCTGAAGGGGAAGTAGATAAACAAAGCCTGGCCTTTCACGCAGGCTTCGTCTATGCTCCCCCAGGAGCGGGAATCCTGAGAATGGTTACGATTGTCCCCCAGCAGGAAAAGCTTTCCCTGGGGTACGGTAAACTCCGGGAAGTCCGAGCGCATGGGCTCGTTGAGATAAGGCTCGTCTACAGCCAAGCCGTTCACATAGAGCTGCCCGTCGGTGATGGCGATCACGTCCCCGCCAAACCCGATGAGCCGCTTGACAAGGTAATCGTCCCGGCCGGTCTGCTCAGGGGCCAGGAAAGTAACGATCATGCCGCGCTTCAGTTCGCCGAACTTAGGCGTCAATTTTTCTACATATAAGCGGTCGTTGACCATAATCGTGGGAACCATGGAAGGCGTCGGTACGTATCTGGGTTCAACGATGAAAGTCCTTAGAAGCACGGCGACAAGAATCGCGCCGCCCAGCAGAAGCGCCCATTCTCTGATTTCTCTCCAATTCAGCGGGAACACCAGCTTTCCTGTATATGTCATCGTGTTTGCGGGAGTATCTCTATACACAGACGTCGTACCATTATACCATTATGCAATTTGAATCGCAAACATAGAACGGTTCTCCCGCGCTTAATATCACAGGAGAACCGTTTTTGCTTAATCTATATAGCGATTATTCGCCTTTCAGTCGGCGGCTAATGCCGCGGCGCCGATGGCCCCCGCGTATACCGCTTCCGCCGGAATGACGAATTTGATGCCGGATATCCTCTCCAGCGCTTTGGTGAAAGCGCCGTTTTGCGTCATCCCGCCAAGGAGCACCACGCAACCGTTGTCCGGCTTGTAGATGTCGTTGAGGGTGGAGTTCGCCCGCCAGGCGCATGCCTCGTTAAGCGCCTTCACGATCTCCTTCGCGTCCGTCCCCCGGTTCAGTAAGCTCAGGGCGTCCAGCTCCGCAAATACTACGCAGCCGTCGTTCACCGTCACCGAGCCCGGGCCTTCCAGCTTCCCGACTTCCTCGATGCTCATGTCGAAGCGATCGGCCATACCTTCCAGGAAGAGCCCCAGCCCCGCCGTGCACTTCTGGTTGATAACGAACTCTTTGATCTTCTCGCCGTCGATGGTCGCCACCAGGATCTCGTCCGCCCCGATATCCACCACCGTCGTCACCTTCGGCTCAAATATCTTCGCCGCTTTCGCCGCCGCTACCGTCTCCGATAGCTGATCCGCGGAGAAAGCCACGTCAAACTTGCCTTTACCCGTGGAGATCACCTTCTCCACATCTCCCGCCTTCACCCCGGCAGCCGCCAGGGCCTGGTCGTATACCGCCTGCACGGCGGCCGGGCGGCCTACGCCACCGGAGAGCCCGCTGGCTTTGCCCGCCACCGCGCCGTCCTTCATCACCACTGCCTTTATATACTCAAGGCCTACGTCGATTCCTGCAGTAATCATTAGTCTTCATCCCCCTCTCTAATTCACTTGCCTGCGAAAGCCCAGGCCTTGCATCCAAGTATCCAGCTGATCCAGCAGCCGCTTCTCGTCCAGGTCTGTACGATCGCCCGGCTGGCTGCCCTCGTAGTGCATGACGTTGACGCCGGCTTCCTTCAGGTACATGCCCTGCTCCTTACGGGTCAGGGTGCAGCCCACGCCGTGGCGCCAGATGGCCAGCAAGGCGCCGTCCGCCTGCATGATCTTCGCGAACTCCACGATGGCGTCCCTGCGGATGTACTCGTCGATCTTGAAAGCGTTAAGGGATCTCGCTTCTTTTCCCTGGCTTACGCGGATGATATCCTCCCGGGTCGACATCTCCGTCCCGTCGGGGTATTGGCTGTTTTCCCGGACGCCGATGCTACCGTCAGGTTTAAACTCCGGCGCCCCGCCCATCATATGAGCATACTGGGAACCCAGGCAGATCGCGCCGTACTCTTCCATGTAGCGGTAGTACTTCATGTAGTGCCAGGAGGGCGGATGGGCTTCGATCCAGCGGAAGCGCTCGTTGCCCACGGCGGCGATATGGTTGTCTGCCCGCCACTTGACTTCGTCTCTCACCATCTTCCAGAAGGCCACCGTAGCTTCGGGGTCGACCTTCGTCAGTCCGCCGATGGTGTAGACCGAGTACAGGTCTTTCACCGACAAGGGGGACGGGATGGTCTGAGCCATGAGATAAGTGATCTCTTTCGCGTACTCCCGGACGAGCTTATTGCCTTCCATGATCTCTTTCATCCGGTCTTCGCTGAACCTCTGCCCGAAGATGCGTTCCACGTCGTTGATGGGCCTGAGGCTGCAGTAGATCTTATGCTCCAGCAAAGCCTCGTTCCGCTCTTCATCAAAGGGACCGGGGTAGATCACCATGTCCGCCATCCATTGGGGCATGTTTTCAAAGTCCCTGGCCTGCTGCCCCCGCTTCGCGTGCTGGTCGCACACGCAGGGCATAGGCACTACCATCCTGCGCCGAGGCCACGGCGTGCCGTCTTCGATATAGCCTAGGAACTGGCCGCCCCAGCAGTTGCCCTGATACCCGCATATCTCCCGGCCCCAGCCCCGGATCTCACTGGCCAGCCGGGCCTTACGCGCGTAGGGCTCGTTCTTGTTCTGCATCATGGCGCCCACCGGATTGTCCTCGATGACCGTCACCGCCGGGAAAGCCGAAGCCCACATACAGTTTCCCTGCCCGACTACATTCTCCACGCTCTCGATGGACTTCTGCCATCCGGCCCTCAGCTCTTTTGCCTTATTCCAGAACTCCAGGGGCCGGGTCTCCCATAATTGTTTTGTTGCCATTATAACCCAGCCCTCCTTTAATCTTCCCCGAATACCTTATGCCAACCCGCCAGATGGTTGATCCCCGGCTTGAGCATGTTCATGAACGACTCCAGCCTCAGTGTCGTGTCTTCCACCGGCAGCAACATATCTCTCTCGAAGAAATGGTACGGGATGTACCTTTCTCTCAGGATCTTCCACACCGCGTAGTTATCCGTGCCGTGCAGGTGGCAGTAGATCTGCTTCACTACCAAAGCGCCGTCTACGTTGTAGTCCTCCGCCAGCTCAAAGATGTGCTGAGGCCTCCGCCGCCAGTTGTTGTCCTTGATGGGGTTCTTCGGCCGGCCCAGGTACTTCAGCCCGATGGCCATCAGACGATCCTTCTGGGGGATGATATTGTTCCAGTAGTAGCCTGTACCGTTGTCCAGCTCGTCCACTACCACGTCCCCGCCCAGGGCCTCTACCAGCTCCTCCAGCTCCGTGTCGAAGGTCTCGCTCCCGATGAGCATCAGACGGATGCGGTCTTTACCGGGCTCCCGCGCTTCCAGCTCAGGGATGAACTTCTCCAGGATCTCGTTCATCTCCGCCTTGTCCATCACCTGATCCGCCAGCACGATATTCATCATCTCCGCCCCGTGGATCACCGGCTTCTCCATCCGCCTCAGCTCGCTGATTTGCTTGAGCAGCAGACGGTTCTTATTGTATACCTCGATGGCCTTGTCCAGGTCGGCGTCCGTGATCTTCTTCCCTGTCCACTCCTCCATCTTCCCCTTGAATACATTCAGCTCCGACCGCGTCACGTGCTTTGACGTGGGCGCGTCGGTGTGGTCGGGCAGGAAGAAGTAGTGGTCGAACAGATCCGGCTTGCGTTTATTATTGACCGCCACCTCGAAGGCATTGTACATCCACTGGCAGCCTTCCACGTTCACCAGGCCGTCCATGTAGTCGTAGCGCCCCTTCAGGAACTGGTTCACCATATCCCGCACCGGGTAGCAGGACGCGTAGATCCATTTGTCCGACACATCGTCCGGCTCGTGCTTCGCCAGCACCCTTACCGGGAGTACCCCGGCGGCGTACGCCACTTCCTCCGGGAAGTACGGCTCGAACCATCCCAGCACCTTGCCTCCGGTCTTCGCCTTCCACGCCTTGGCGTACTCATGCCGATTTTCTACTAATGCTTTAAAATCCATTACGCACCCTCCTTCCTACGCTAATAACGCCGCGCCGATGGCGCCCGCAAGCATCGGGTCGTATTCGCTTGTCAGCGCCGTGACCCGCAGTTCCTTCTCGATCCGCTTCGTGATGCCCGGATTCTTTGCCAGGCCTCCCGTGAATCCCAGGTCTTCGTAAACCATGATCTCCCCCGGATCCAAGGGCTGCATCTTCCCGATGGCTCCCAGCATACGCCAGGCCACAGCCAGCATGTGCGTCGCGTACACTTCGTTCTCCGTAAGCGGCTCAGCCCGGAACTCCGGCCGGAACTGACCCATCGTCTCTGTCCGCGCGAAGTTGTAGCAGGTCGTGCTCACCGGCTCCGGATCCCCCTTCACGTCCAGGGACTTCTCCCCGATCTCCGTGATGGGCACCTGCAGCAGCTCGCACATCTGCTCGATGTTGCGCCCCTGCCCGGTGGCGCACTTGTCATTAATAGCGATGTCCCGTACCCTGTCCCATTCGTACAGCCGGATCGCTTTCATCGTCTGGCCACCCAGGTCTACCACCGTGGTCACGCTGGGTCCGTACATGTACCGGGCGCCTTTGGCGTGGCAGTGCACTTCGTCCAGCTTCTTCGTGGCGTAGGCCGCGTTGTCCCGGGCGAAGCCCGTGGCCCCGATGACCCCGATTTTGTCCGCCGTGAGCCCTGAGTTGCCCACCGCGTGGATGATCACCTCTTCGGCGATCTGCTTGAAGCTCGCCCCTACCCGCAGGTTGGACCAGCCAAACAGCTCTCCGTCGCAGAAGATCGCGCACTGAGCGCTGCCCGTGCCCAAGTCCACCCCGGCGGTGATCGCTTTCGCCGCTTTCCAGTCGATTTTATCCGACGTCCAGCAGCTTTCCGGCCATTTCCCAAACTTTTGTACCATGCAAATACTCCCTCCTTACTTGACTCAATGCTACATGGGGCTTCCGCCCCAAACCCCATCGGGATTCGCGCGCATGTCGCTCCTCCCTCCTAAAGCTTGCTCGTTTACCCTGCTTACTTGTCTTCTTCGCGTCCAGCTTCGTCCGCTTCGTCGCCCTGCTCAGTCATGTACCTTATGTACACTCCTTCGCTGTTCTCCTTGCTTGCCTTGCTGGAAACGAACAATACTGCGTAACTTTGTAGCCTTACTTTTGGCTTTTCCGTAATCCTAAGCTCTGCATCCATGTATCCAGCTGATCCAGCAGCCGCTTCTCATCCAGGTCAGTGCGGTCGCCGGGCTGGCTGCCTTCATAGTGCATAACGCTGAGGCCCGCGTCTCTCAGGTACATAGCCTGCTCCTTGCGGGTCAGCGTGCAGCCCACGCCATGGCGCCAGATGGCCAGCAGCGCGCCGTCGGCCTGGTTAAACTTCGCGAACTGCACGATCTTGTCCCGATAGACGTATTCGTCCGTCTTAAATCCGCCGGTTGGCCTGGCATGAATGCCCGCGCCTTTGCGCAAGACGTCTTCCCGGGTCTCCAGAGGCATATCGTCGGGGTAGGTATTGTCTGTCCTCAGCTCAAATGTCCCGTCAGGCAGCATGAAGTAGTTGTTGGCGCCCCCGTTAGAATACTGGGAGCCCATACATACAGCGCCATAATCTTCCATATAGCGGTAGTACTTCATGTAGTGCCAGGAGGGCGGATGGGCTTCGATCCAGCGGAAGCGTTCGTTCCCCACCGCGGCGATCTGGTTGTCCGCGCGCCACTTGATCTCATCCCGGACCATCTTCCAGAAAGCGACGGTAGCGGCGGGGTCGACCTTAGTCAAACCACCGATGGTATAGACGGAATACATATCTTTTACCGATATGGGCGTGGGGATCGTCCGGGCCATGATGTAAGCGATCTCTTTCGAGTACTCCCGGGTCTCCTTCCCCGCCTCCATTAGCTTGATGCATTCCTCCTCGTCGAACCTCTGCCCGAAGATACGCTCGATGTCGTTGACCTGCCGGAAATTGCAATAGACCTTGTGCTCCATCATGGGGACTTCCCGCTCGGCGTCGTAGTCGCCGAAGTACATAAGCCGGTCGGACATCCATTGGGGCATGTTTTCAAAGTCCCTGGCTTGCTGCCCGCGCTTGGCGTGCTGGTCGCACACGCAGGGCATGGGTACGACAAACTTGCGCCGGGGCCACGGCGTACCGTCCTCGATGTATCCCAAAAATTGCCCGCCCCAGCAGTTGCCCTGATATCCGCAGATCTCGCGGCCCCAGCCCCGGATCTCGCTGGCGAGCCTCGCTTTACGGGCGTAGGGCTCGTTTTTGTTCTGCATCATAGCCCCTACCGGGTTATCCTCAATGATGGTAAGGGCCGGGAAAGCCGCCTGCCAGTCGAAGCTTAAATCAAAAGTATTGCCCTGGCCAACGACTTTCTCCTTGCTTTCGATGGATTTCTGCCACCCGGCGCGAAGCTCTTTCGCTTTGTTCCAAAACTCCAGCGGCCGGGTCTCCCAGATTTGACCGTTGCTCATTTACATCCTCCTTTCTGACTTGCGTCACTCGATTTGCTTTTTCCCTTGAATTTTGTACTGCTTCAATAGTATATCGAAAATGTGAAATCGTCAATAATAGATGACGCCCAAATGGGCGCTATGAAGTTTATTTTATCTACTTTATTGTACCATGCGCCCAATTTATGATATGGTTGACCTAAATATTAGCCGACGGGAGCCGCATGCCGCCGGAAGGGGGATATCCATATGTTTGATCTGATCATCATCGGCGGGGGGCCGGCCGGGTACCGCGGGGCGGAGGTGGCGGCAAGCCATGGATTAAAAACTTTGTTGTGCGAAGAGCGAGCGCTGGGCGGCGTCTGCCTGAACGAAGGCTGCATCCCTTCCAAGGCGTTGCTTTATTCGGCAAAACTATATGACCAAGCCAAATCCGGCGGTGAGAAGTACGGCGTAAGCTGCGGCAACCCTGTACTGGATTACGCCGCCGCCGTCAGGCGCAAGGATAGAGTCGTCGCCATGCTCACAGGCGGCGTAGAGTCCGCCTTGAAAAAAAGCGGCGTGGAGATCGTGAGGGATCATGGTATCATCAAGAGCCGCTCCGCAGACGGCTATAGGGTAGAAGCCGGGGGCGATATCTGGCTTGGGGCTAATCTGCTGATCTGCACCGGCGCCGGGCCGGTGCGCCCGCCTATCCGAGGCATAGAAACCGCCATGACCAACCGGGAGATACTGACATTGACCGAGGCTCCGAAAACTCTTGCCATCATCGGCGGCGGGGTGATCGGTCTGGAGATGGCCAGCCTCTTCAACTCGGCGGGCAGCAAAGTGACGGTATGGGAGATGCTGGATAAGATCGCCGGGGACTTTGACCGGGAGATAGCAGAGGCGCTTCAGAAGATATACGAAAAGAAAGGCGTCGCCTTCAACTTGAGCGCTTCCGTAGCGGACGTCGCCGATCTGGGGGCGGAGAAGGTCCTGGTCAGCACTGGCCGCAAGCCCTCCACCGAAGGCATAGGGCTGGAAAACATCGGCGTTTTCACCCGGCGGGGCGCCATTGTCACCGACGAGGAGATGAGAACGAATCAGCCCGGCGTATACGCGGCAGGGGACGTGAACGGAAAGTCCATGCTGGCCCATACCGCCTACCGGGAGGCGGAAGTAGCGGTAAACGCCATGCTCGGCGTCAAGGACTGGATGGATTATTCCGCTATCCCTTCGGTCATCTATACGAACCCGGAAGCAGCCGGCATCGGCGAGACCCTGGCTTCCGCTTTAGCAAAAGGGCTGCAGGCACATGAGACGAAGCTGCCTATGTCCTACTCCGGCCGGTATGTGGCGGAAAACGAAGGCGAGACGGGTATGTGCAAGCTTGTATGGCTGGATGACCGCCTCATCGGCGCCCATATGCTGGGCAACTCCTCTTCAGAGATCGTCTCCGCCCTGTCGACAATCCTGTACCACGGGATGAACGCGGAGCAGATCAAGCGGATCGTGTTTCCCCACCCGACGGTGTCGGAGATCATAAAGGAAGCCGTCTTTCATAGCTCTGCTCCCGGGGCGGGCCCAAAAAGCCAAAAGCAGCGTGGCGCCGGCGCGGGAAGCGATATCACGATCCTGGCCGCCGGTATGGCCCTTGCAGCGGTGACGGAAGCCGCCGCCCTGCTGAAGGAAAGGCACGACCTGGGCGCCGAGGTCATCGGCGTCGGCAGCCGGGAGCCCTCCGGCTTTGAGAAAGCGGTGGCGTCCGTGAAGAATACAGGGCGTGTCGTGCTTGCGGCCGGGGACGCCGGGGAGAGCGCCTATATAAACAAGCTAGCCGGATATATCACCGATCTGTGCTTCGACTATATGGACGCGCCCCCCGTGGTGGTAGCGACGGATGAGCCCGACCCCGGCTCCAAGCCGGAAGGGGACGGCTGTCTCCAGGCGAGCTGGATCCTGGACGCCATACACGAAAGGATACTTCCCCTTACCGGGCATGTAAGCGGCAGGAACTATACGCGGATGGAAATCATCCGCCGGGAGACGCTTGGCTAAGCACAACGAAAACAAAGGAGGAAAATACATGTCGGTGGAAAGAAAAATGTACTGTGTCAACGGCGAATGGAAAGCAAGTAAGACGGATAAGTGGATGCCGGTGTCGGATTCCAGCACAGGCCTGGTCATCGCGGAAGTACCCTGCTGTACGGCGGCTGAGGTGGAGGAAGCCATCGCCGCGGCTGATGCGGCATTTGCGGACTGGAGCCAGCAATCCCTCAGCAAGCGGACCCAGATGATGTTCAAGTGGCGCAACACCCTTGTGGAGCACGTGGACGAGCTGACCTATCTCTGCGCCAAGGAGCTGGGCAAAAATCTTGACGAAGCCAATGGCGACGTGCTTAAGGCCATCGAACCCACAGAGGTTGCCTGCACCCTGCCCCTGATCACCCAAGGCTCGGCCAGCCTCCAGGTGACCTCGGGCTTCGATACGGCTTCATACCGGACGCCTCTGGGCGTAGTAGCCGGCATCGTACCTTTCAACTTCCCCGCGATGATCCCCTGGGGATGGATGGTGCCGCTGGCTATCGCTACGGGAAATACCGTCGTACTGAAAGCCGCCAGCTATACGCCCCTGACCTCCATGCGCATCATGGAACTCTTCTGCGAGCTGGATTTCCCCAAGGGCGTCGTCAACCTCGTGACCTGCTCCCGCAAGGAGTCCGGGCTTTTCCTCACCGACCCCCGGGTCAAAGCCGTTACTTTCGTAGGCTCTACCGACGTGGGCAAGCAAGTATACTCTACAGCGGCGGCAAATGGCAAGCGCGTCCAGGCTCAGACCGAGGCGAAAAACCACGCTCTGATCCTGGAAGATTGCGATATGGAAAGCACCTTAAACGCGGTGATCAACTCCACTTACGGCTGCGCGGGTATGCGCTGCATGGCTCTTCCGGTGATCGTGGTGCAGGAGAGCATCGCGGACGAATTCGTAGCCCGGCTGAAGGAGAAAGCTCAGGCGCTCAAAGTGGGCTGCGCCTACGACCCGGAGACCAAGCTGGGCCCGGTGGTGACGGCGGAGCACAAAAAAGCTGTGTGCGACTGGATACAAAAAGGCGTAGACGAAGGAGCGAAGCTGATCCTGGACGGGCGCGGCTGCGTGGTGCCGGGTTATGAGGGCGGCTTCTTCGTAGGGCCTACCATCTTCGACCATGTGAAGCCGGGGATGGAGATCGGCGAGCGGGAGATATTCGGCCCGGTGACCTTGATCAAGCGCGTGAAGAATTTCGAGGAAGGCCTCGCCCTGATGAACGCCAATATTTACGCCAACGGCTCCGCTATATTTACCCAAAGCGGCTACTACGCCCGCCAGTTCGAGCTGCTCACCGACGGCGGCATGGTCGGCGTCAACGTAGGCATCCCCGTCCCCACGGCTTACTTCCCATTTTCAGGGAACAAGGACAGCTTCTTCGGCGACCAGCATGTGCTGGGCGTAGACGGCATGCGCTTTTACACCCGCGCGAAGACGGTGACAAAGCACTGGTACGACGAGGAGTCGAAGGCCCGGGCTATCGGCACCTGGGAAGGCACGGTAGAGCGGGACTAAGATAACCACATAGGCACACCAAAGGGGCTGTCTCAGAGTTGATGCAAAATCAAAATCCGGACAGCCCCTTTTTCATCCGTATGGTTCAGTTTTCGTATTTGCGCAGGCCGTTTACCGCCATCCAGGAGTCAAGGTTCTCCAGCATACGCTTCTCATCCAGGTCGGTGGGGTCGCCGGGGGCGCCGCCCTCATAGGTCAGGACGCTGTAGCCCTCTTTACGCAGGCGCATGGCCTGCTCCTTGCGGGTGAGGGTGCAGCCCACCCCGGACCGCCAGATCCAGAAGAAAGCCCCGTCGCAGCCGTAGATATCGGCGAACTCATTGAGGGCATAGGGTCGGTTATACTCATCCTGCTTAAAGTGGTGGGGCAGCCGCACGTCGGAATCCGGGGAATTGCGAAACAGATCCTCCCTGGTGAGGTACTCCTCAGCCGGCCTGAGGGGCGGATAAGCCCGCTCGTCTACCCGGCCGTCTGCCTTACGCTCGAGCTGGGCGGCGGTGAAGTTCGTATACTGGGAGCCGATGCATACCGCCCCGTACTGCTCCAGATAGCGGTAATACTTCAGGAAGGAGTACTGGGGGGGGTGGGCTTCCATGAAGCGGAAGCGCTCCGTGCCCACGGCGGCGATCTTGTTGTCCACGCGCCATTTGATCTCGTCCCTTACGGATTTCCAGAAGTTTTCCGTCTCCTGGGGGTCGATCTTTACCAGGCCGCCTAAGGTGTAGAAGGAGTAGAGATCCTTAGCGCAGAGGGGCGCCGGGACGCTGGTCTGCAGGAGGAATATCTCTTTCCGGTACTCCTTGACCTTTGACGCGGAGCGGAGCATCTGCTCCATGTACTCTTCGTCGAACTTCTGCCCGAAGATGCGCTCGATGTCGTTGATCACTCTGAGAATGTTGTAGGTCTTATGGTTCGCCATCTCCACTTCCCGCTCCGGGTCGTGGTCCCCCAGATACATGGTGAAGTCGTTCATCCACTGGGGCACCGGCGTGAAATCCCTGCACTGTATGCCCCGCTTGGTATGGGAGTCGCAAACACAGGGGATGGGCGCCACCAGCTTGCGCAGGGGGAAAGGGCTTCCGTCCGCCTGGTAACCGAGAAACTGGCAGCCCCACAGCACCCCATGGTAGCCGCATATCTCCCGCCCCCAGCCCCGTATCTCCGAAGCGATACGGGCCTTTCTGGCGAAAGCCATATCCTTAGCGGCTATGGTGGAGCCCCTGGGGTTGTCCTCGATGACAGCCATAGCCGGGAAGGCCCGCTGCCAGTCGGCAGTGCCCGCGGTGCCGGTATTGCCCTGGCCCACGACGATGTCCTGGCTTTCGATGGATTGCTCCCACTGCGCCCTGAGCTCTTTGGCCTTCGCCCAGAACTCCAGTGGCCTGGTCTCCCAAATCTGACCTTTCATACGGCTACCCTCCTAAGATAAGCTCAGCCAAACGCTATACGGGCAATCGCCTTACTGATCACGCTTTGCCGTCGCAGCCCAGGACATTGGTGATCTTCGCCTTCACCAGGTCGCGGATATTGTCCCGCCCAGGGGTCAGGTACTGCCTGGGGTCGAAGTGGTCGGGGTTGGCTGCCAGATCTTTACGTATACCGGCAGTCATGGCCAGGCGCAGATCCGAGTCGATGTTGATCTTGCAGACCGCCATGGAAGCGGCCTGGCGCAGCATGTCTTCCGGTATGCCGATAGCGTCGGGCATATGGCCCCCGTTGGCGTTGATGATCTCCACATACTCCGGGATTACGGAGGAGGCGCCGTGGAGCACGATGGGGAAGTCCGGCAGAAGCTTGGATATCTTCTCCAGGATGTCGAAGCGGAGCTGAGGCTTCTGGCCCGGCTTGAACTTGTATGCCCCGTGGCTGGTGCCGATGGCGATAGCCAGGGAATCCACCCCGGTGCGGGAGACGAATTCCTGGACTTCCTCCGGCCGGGTGTACTGGGCGTCGTCGTCGGCTACGTTGACGTCGTCCTCCACTCCCGCCAGCTTGCCCAGCTCCCCTTCCACGACTACGCCTTTGGCATGGGCGTACTCTACGACTTTTTTCGTGACTTCGATGTTTTCCTCGAAGCTGTACTTGGAGCCGTCGATCATGACGGAGGTGAAGCCCCCATCCACGCAGGATTTGCAGACGTCGAAACCGTCGCCGTGATCCAGATGGAGGGCGATGGGCAGGCCCGTATCCTCGATGGCCGCCTCCACCAGCTTCATGAGATATATGTGCTTCGCGTACTTACGGGCTCCCGCGGAGACCTGAAGGATCAACGGGGCGTTGACTTCCTTCGCCGCTTCGGTGATGCCCTGGACGATTTCCATATTATTGACGTTGAAGGCGCCGATGGCGTATCCGCCGGCGTATGCCTTTTTAAACATGTCTGTTGTCGTGACTAAACCCATATATAATCCCTCCTAATGTTCATTCTGCTTTAGTTTGCCCGCTTGGCCAGGCCCAGGCTCTGCATCCACGTATCCAGCTGGTCGAGGAAACGCTTCTCGTCCAGGTCGGTGCGATCCCCCGGCTGGCTGCCTTCATAGTGCATGACGCTCAGGCCCGCTTCCTTCAGGTACATGGCCTGCTCCTTGCGGGTGAGGGTGCAGCCTACGCCGTGGCGCCATATGGCCAGCAGGGCGCCGTTTGCCTGCATGATCTTGGCGAACTCCACGATGGCGTCCCGCCTGATGTACTCGTCCATCTTGAAGGAGTTGAGGGATCTGGCTTCCCTGCCTATCCCAATGCGCACGATGTCTTCCCTGGTCTCGATGGGGGTGTCCGCCGGATAGCGGAAGGTGTCCCGCACGCCGATGGTGCCGTCGGGCTTGATTTCCGGGCAGCCGCTCATGAGATGGGAGTACTGTGAGCCCAGGCAGATGGCGCCAAACTGCTCCAGATAGCGGTAATACTTCATATAATGCCAGGACGGCGGATGGGCTTCTACGAAGCGGAACTGTTCATTCCCCACGGCGGCGATCTGATTGTCCGCCCGCCACTTCACCTCGTCCCGAACCATTTTCCAGAAGTCGATGGTATCCTGGGGATCGATCTTCGTGAGGCTGCCCAGGGTATATACCGAATAAAGGTCCTTCACCGAGATGGGGGCGGGTATGGTCTGACCCATGAGGTAGGTGATCTCCCGTCCGTAGTCCCTGATCTCGCTCATGCCGCTGATGAGATTCACCAACTCCTCGTCGTCACACTGCTGGCCGAAGATGCGCTCCACGTCGTTGAGCATACGCCAGTTGCAGTAGACCTTGTGCTCCATCATCGCTTTATTGCGTTCTTCATCAAAGGGGCCGAAGTAGATCAGCTGATCCGCCATCCACTGGGGCATGTTCTCGAAGTCCCTGGCCTGCTGGCCACGCTTGGCGTGCTGGTCGCATACGCAGGGCATAGGCACTACCAGCTTGCGATCCGGCCAAGGGGTGCCGTCCTCGATGTAGCCCAGGAACTGGCCGCCCCAGCAGTTCCCCTGGTAGCCGCAGATCTCCCGGCCCCAGCCGCGAACCTCGCTGGCCAGGCGGGCCTTACGGGCGTAGGGCTCGTTTTTATTCTGCATCATGGCGCCTACGGGATTGTCTTCGATGACGGTCAGGGCGGGGAACGCGGCGCTCCAGTCGCAGTTGAACCCGCCCGTATTGCCCTGCCCGACGATCTTCACCTTACTCTCGATGGATTTCTGCCAGCCTGCCCGCAGCTCCTTGGCTTTATCCCAAAACTCAAGGGGCCTGGTCTCATAGATCTGTCCTTTGCTCACGATATATCCCTCCTAATCCTTGATCTAAATTCAATATTTACGTCACGCCAAAAGAATTTCTTTCATCAAATGATTATACGTAAATACTATATCGAAAACGTAAAATCGTCAATGATTATTCCTTTCCTTTGTATAATCGCTGTGCTATGATTGAAGGGAAACGGGCGCGACCCGAAGGATAAGCGACAAGCGATAATGCGAGGAGGGTAACGAATGCTTAGCGTGAAAGAAAACTTTTTACGGACCTTGCGCGGGGAAGAACCGGAATACATACCCCGGTATAGTATTTTCTGGGGAATGGGGCCGAAATTCCTCCAAGGGAACCGGGTCAACGGCGTGGGTAAGGATCTCTTCGGGGTAGAGTGGACGGATGAGGGGAGTTCCATCAAAGCGGCTCTGCCCAGAAACGACGTCTTCCTCCTGGACGATATCCGTAGGTGGCGGGACGTCATTAAGTATCCTGACTTTTCCCATATCGACTGGGAGGCCGCGGCTAAGGAAGACTTAAAGGACGCCGATCCCGAGCTGCCCCGGGGGGGCGGAACCTCCATCTTCGGCTTCTTTCAGCAGCTGATGGCGTTCATGGGCTTTACGGAAGGCCTGATGGCTTGTATCGAAGAGCCGGAGGAAGTGAAAGCCCTGATGGACTTTCTCTGCGACGGCGCCTTAGGTATAGCCGATGATTTCCTCAAATACTACAAGCCTGACTACATCATGTTGGGGGACGACATCGCCCATGAGCGCAATCCTTTCGTCTCCCTGGAGGTTTTCCAGGATATCTTTGCCCCTGCCTGGCGGCGTTACCTGAAGTTCTTCAAGGACAGGGGTTATCTGGCCGTCCATCACAACTGCGGGCATTTTGAGGCCTTCCTTGACGACGTAGTGGATATGGGCTTCAATGGCTGGGATCCCGCCCAGTCTTCCAATGATCTGGTAGCGATCAAGAAGAAATTCGGCAACGACCTGGTGATTTGCGCCGGGGTCGAATCAAGGTCTTTCCTGCCTCACATCGACGTCACCGAGGAGGAGATCCGGGGTAAGGTAAAGAAGCTTCTGGACGACCTGGCCCCCGGCGGCGGCTTCGCCTTCCTGGGCGGGGGCCCCAGCGAGGATCCCGTCGCCCAGCAGCGTTCGGACTGGGTCAACGACGAGTTTGAGAAGCTGAAGGGCACGTACTACAAGTAAAACTGTACGATCACGGCAAGTCGCCGCGCCTAGGCGCCCGGCACAACGATCAAATCCCGGAAGCAGATTTACGACTGCTTCCGGGATTCTTTGATTCCTTGGTATGTCCTGATAAACTCTCTTTATACGCAGTGGCAGGCGACCAAATGCCCGTTGCCCACGTCCCTGAGCTGCGGCGTCTCCACCGAGCACTCCGGTTTCGCCATGAAGCAGCGGGGATGGAACGAGCACCCCGAGGGCGGATTCAGAGGCGTGGGGACGTCCCCGGTGAGGATGATCCTCTTGCGGGTAGCCTCGACCACCGGATCCGGTACGGGCTGGGCGGAGAGAAGCGCCTGAGAATAAGGATGAAGCGTATTCGCGTACAGATCGGCGGAGGCGGACATCTCTACGATCTTGCCCAGGTACATCACCGCTATTCGGTGGCTGATGTACTGTACGGCCATCAGATCGTGGGAGATGAACAGGTAACTAAGCTTGCCCCTCTTCACCTGAAGCTCCTGAAGAAGGTTCAGTATCTGCGCCTGCATCGACACATCCAAAGCCGAAATGGGCTCGTCGCATACGATGAGGGAAGGGTCGCCGGCAAGGGCTCTGGCTACGGATAACCTCTGGCGCTGCCCGCCGGAGAACTCGTGAGGATAGCGATCCGTCATATCCGGACTTAGGCCGGACATGATGAAAAGCTCCGCGACTCTGTCCTCATACTCCTTCCTGCTTTTCGTCAGATTATGGATCAATAATGGCTCGCCCACGATGGTGCCGGAGTTCTTGCGGGGGTTGAGGGAACTGTAAGGATCCTGGAAAATAATGGCCATATCGCGCCTTGTATGGCGCAAATCATGATCAGTATAGTTGGAAATATCGTCCCCCTGAAATATAATATTCCCTTCCGTGGGTTTATACAGACGAAGGATGCAGCGCCCCATCGTCGTCTTACCACAGCCGCTCTCGCCCACCAGCCCCAGAGTCTCTCCGGGCTTGATGGAAATCGAGACGTTGTCCAATGCCTTGACGTCTCCGATCTTTTTCCTGAGCAGACCGCGTCTCACGGGGAAATACATTTTCAAATTCTGAATATCAACGATGTTTTCGCTTTTTACTGTAGTCGTCTCGCTCATACCTTACCCTCCAGTTTCACTGCGCACGCGGAGTAATGGGTACCTTCCACAAGGGTCAGCTCGCTTACAGGCTGCTCGAAGCATTGCTTCTGACGATAGCGGCAGCGAGCGGCGAAGGGACAGGTATCCGGTCTATTGACCAGCGACGGCGGCATGCCTTTGATGGGAACCAGTTTTTCCCCCAATCGGGGTACGCAGCTTAAGAGTCCTTCCGTATAGGGATGCATGGGATTCGCCCAAATCTCGTTTACCGTACCCGACTCCACTATGCTGCCGGCGTACATGACATTGATCCGGTTGACATATCTGGCCACGACGCCTAAGTTGTGCGTCACCATGACCAGCGCCGTCTTATACTTGTCCACCATGCCATAGAGGAGCTCCAGCAGCTGGGCCTGTATGGTGGCGTCCAGGGCCGTCGTCGCCTCATCCGCGATGATCATCTTCGGGTTGCAAAGCATAGCCATGGCGACCATGACGCGCTGCCTCATCCCGCCGGAGAACTGGTGGGGATAGTCGTCTATCCTCTTGGCGGCGTCCGGGATGCCCACCTGATCCAGCATATCGATGCTCTTTTCCCTTGCCTCTTTGTACTCCGTACCCAAGTGCTCGATCATCACCTCGGTCATCTGCCTGCATATAGTCAATGCCGGATTCAACGAGGTCATGGGCTCCTGAAATATCATGGATATATACCGGCCCCGGATGGCGCACATTTCGTTGCTTTCCCGCTTATACTGCAAGAGATCAGTCCCGTCGAAGTCGACGGAGCCGGCGACGATCCTGCCCGGAGGGTTCGGTATAAGCTGCATCACGGAAAGCTGGCTGACCGACTTGCCGCAGCCGCTCTCGCCCACCAGCCCCACGATCTCGCTCTCATTCACCGTATACGAGATATTGTTGACCGCCTTTACGATACCCCGTTCTGTCCGGAACTCCGTGGAGAGCCCGGTAACCGTTAACAATCTATCCATATATCAGCACCTTATCCTTTTCAATTTAATGTCCCGCGCAGCCTGGGATCAAGCGCGTCACGCAGCCCGTCTCCGATCATGTTGAAGGAAAAGACCAGCAGCATGATGGCGAAGCCCGGGGCGATGGACAGGAGCGGTCTGGTCATCAGGTACTTGTATCCGTCGTAGCACATGGCGCCCCACGCCGCTGTGGGCGGGGTGATGCCTATGCCAAGGTAGCTGAGCCCGGCTTCCGCCATGATAGAACCGCCCAGCATCATGGTCATCATGACGATGATGGGAGACATGCAGTTTGGCAGGATATGCTTAAACGCGATCCTGCCCCAGGAGGCGCCCATAGCGCGCTCCGCCATGACATAGTCGTTTTGCTTAACGGACATGACCTGGCCGTTCACCATACGGATATATCCGGGAAACATACCGGCCGCTACGGCGATGACCACCGATGTGACGCCCGCTCTGAGTATGCCGACGATCAGCAGCGAAATGATGAGGTTAGGTATAGAGGTGATGGCGTCGGTGATCCTCATGATTACCGACTGGATCGCGCCTCCGGCAAAGCCCGCCACCAACCCGATGGTCGTGCCCACGGCGGCCGCTACCATGACGGTGAAAAACCCGACCAGCAACGCCACTCGCGCCCCGTGAATGATACGACTGAGCAGATCCCGGCCCAAAGCGTCCGTCCCGAGAAGGTGTGTGCCGTCTGGTTCCTGAAGTACATTCTTCAGATTCTGCGTATACGGGTCAAATGGAGCGACGGCGTTGGCAAAAACAGCGATGATGATGATCGCTACAAGTAATATAGCCGCGAAAAGGACGATTTTTCTGCTGAAAAGCACCCGGAAAAATCGCTTGATCTCATTAACCGGCGGTAGGAGCTCGTCCTCCAATACTTCGAATTCATCCGTGGGGATGACCGGTATCTGGCTGTCATAAAAGACCTGACTATTATCCATAACTTCAATCCCCCTTCATCAATCGTATTGGATTCTGGGGTCGACCCACCCGTACAACAGATCTACGATCAGGTAGGATATCACGACCACCAGCGTCATTACAACGGTCACGCTCTGCACCACGGTATAGTCCCTGCCCTGCATAGCGTCGACCATGAATTTTCCCATCCCGGGGATAACGAAAACCCTTTCTACTACCACAGAACCGCCGACGATTTGACGAAGCATCGTGCCTTGAAGAGTCACGATGGGCATAAGAGAATTCTTTAATACGTGCTTCATGAGCACCTTTCTCTCATTCATGCCTTTCGCCCAAGCTGTCCTGACATAGTCTTCGCCAAGAACCTCAAGGACACTGGAGCGTGTCTGTCGGGCGGTAGAAGCGATGGGCCCCAGCGCCGTGACAAATACAGGGAGTATACTCTGCCTTATGCAAAGCCCGAGATTGACCCACGGCAGGGTATATCCATAGATCGGCAAGAGCTGGAGCCTCATACTAAACAGGAATATGAGCAGGATAGCGATCCAGAACTGAGGCGCGGTGATGCCGATATTCGCAAATATCGTAACCACATTGTCGATGAACTTCCCCCTTCGTATAGCGCTGATAATGCCGAGAAGGGGCCCCACGATGATGGAGACCGCGAAAGAACATATGCCCAGCATCATGGATACGACGACCTTGCTTTTCAACTGCTCGCCGATATTATAATTATGCATGATCGAGACGCCAAAATCCCCCCGCAACATCATGGAAAACCATCGAAAGTACTGAACAGGCAAAGAATCGTTCAGCCCTTTGGAGTCTCGCAGGGCCTCTATCATCTCCGGGGTCCACTCCATATTGGTGTTCTGGGCAATCAACATCATGATCGGATCGCCCGGCAAAGCCCTTAGCAGGAGAAACACGATCAGGCTTACGATGAGAATGATGATCACTGAATGGAATAATCTTCGTATGATATATGTTGACATACACGCCTTGTATAATGCTTAACGCATTATACCCTCCCTTCCTCGATAAAATCAGCACAACTTGAGTTATTGACCAACGCGTTATATCCGGTCAACGCGCCACTTTCATCTTATACAATGAAAGCTCACTTTTCAAGACATTTTTCCTTTTTTTCCGTTATTCATTCATTCGCAAATGACGCGAAGAGGATTCTCGATGAAATCCATCAGGATTTTGATGAATTCCGCGGCTACCGCGCCGTCGATAACTCTATGGTCGTAAGTGAAGGATAAGGTCATCATCGGCCGCGCCTGTATCTCGCCGCGGTATACCGCCGGCGTATCGGCGATGCGTCCGACGCCAAGTATGGCGGCTTGAGGGGGATTGACGATGGGGGTGAATCCGTCCACTGATCCGTAGCCCCCGAGATTGGTCACGGTGAAGGTTCCGCCGCTTACATCGTCGGGCCGGAGACGCCCTTCTCTGGCTCTGGCCGCCAGGTCTTTCGCTTCGCCGCTGATCCGGAGCAGGCTTTTTTTATCCGCGTCATGGATGACGGGGACGATAAGGCCGTCCGCGAGGGCGGTAGCCATGCCCAGGCCGACATAGTTGTATACCCTGATCTTATCGCCTTGCAGGGACGAGTTCACCGCCGGAGTCTTCACCAGCGCCGCCGCGGTGAGCTTGAGCAGAAAATCATTGACGGTGACTCTGGCAGATTTGTCTTCGACGCCGGCGTTCATCGACGCGCGCAGATCCTGTATCCAGCCCGCGTCGACCGTCACGTGATGGGTGACCATGGGCACGGTAGCCCAGGCCTTAAGCATGTTGGCGCCCACAGCCTGCCGCATGCCGGTATAGGGGATTTCGGAGTATGCGGAACCTGTAGGCTGAGACGCCGGTGTAGCTGCTGAAAACGACGCGGGAGCCTCAGTCGGCGCCGGGGGCGCTGTCGGCGATTGGCCGGCTTGGCCGGGCTGCACGGCGGGGGCGGCGCTCTTCCTCGAAGCCGCGTACTTCTCCACGTCGGCTTTCTCTACGCGGCCGCCGGGGCCGCTGCCGACAATGGCGCCTATATCCAACCCCAGCTGGGCGGCAAGCTTCTTCGCCAGGGGGGACGCCGGGACGCGCTTGCCCTGGCTTGACCCTGAAGCCGGGGAAGCAGCCGCCACAGCGGCGTCTCCCACGCTGACGACGCCTTGCGTCGCCGCACCGGCTGCGGAGGACGCGGCTTCCCGCGATGCTGCTGCGGCTGCCGCGCCCTGGCCGGCAGGCGGCTCCGTCACCTTTTCGCCTTCTTTGCCAAGATACGCCAGCAGCTCGCCCACCTGGTAGGTCTCGCCTTCCAGGGCCACCTTCCGCAGAAGCACGCCGGATTCCATACTCACGATCTCGTTGGTGAGCTTCTCATTCTCGACGACTACCACCGCTTCTTCTTTCTCGATGTAGTCGCCTATGTCCTTCTTCCACTCGATGATCTTCGCGGCTTCCATAGCCATCCCGAATTTCGGCAGCAATAACTGATATGCCATTATAGGATCCCCCTGACCGCTTCCGCGATCTTGACCCGATCCGGATACATCGACCTTTCCAGGCCTCTGTTAAACGGAATATGGGTAAAGGGCGAGGTCACCCGGCGTATGGGCGCATCCAGCAGGTCCATGGCTTCTTCCGCCACGACCGCCGCGATCTCCGCGCCAAATCCGCTGCCACCCACCGCCTCGTGGGCGATGACCAGCCGGCTTGTCTTCTCCAGGGACCGAAATATGGCTTCTTTATCCATGGGCACCAGGGTGCGTAAGTCTACGACCTCGGCTGATATGCCGTCTTTCGCCAGATCCTCGGCGGCGTCCAGGCAGAAGTTCAGCGTACGGCTGTACGATACGATGGTCACGTCCGAGCCTTCCCGGGATACATTAGCCTTCCCGATGGGAACCAGATACTCGCCCTCGGGCACCTCCCCCTCCATACCGATCAGCCCGCGGTTGTGGATGATCATTACCGGATTGTCGTCCCGGATAGCGGAAGCCATGAGCCCCTTGGCGTCCGCCGGATTTGAGGTCTCCACTACCTTGATGCCGGGCATGTGGGTGAAGAATACTTCCAGGCTCTGAGAGTGCTGCGAAGCTGAGCCCATGCCCCCGCCGGCGAATATATTCAAGGTGAGAGGCGCGGTCATCTGGCCGCCCATCATCCAGCGCAGCTTGGCGATCTGGTTGAGTATCTCGTCGAAGCAGCAACCCAGGAAGTCGATGAAGTCATGGTTCACGATGGGACGCAGCCCATACGCCGCGGCGCCCATACCCACCCCGGTGATCACCGCTTCGCTGAGGGGCGAGTTGACGATGCGGTTGTCGCCATACTTATCCGGGAGGCCGCCGTACTGGCCGAAGGAGCAGCCGTTCCTGCTCACGTCCTCGCCGATGAC
>WRIW01000001.1 GCA_009782505.1 Clostridiales bacterium | reverse complement strand
TTTCTCTCTTTCCCCGGAAAAAAAAACCCCTCCCGGGGCGCCGCCCCCCCGCCATAAGACTCCCGCGGCGCGCAGGTTTTGGACCGGGCTTCCGGTTTTCTGCTTATCCGCCTTATGCCTGGCGTATATGGCCAGCGTACCCCGCCTGACCGCCCTTGGCGCTGTGGACATCCGCTACGACCAGTATAATAACTACATGAAAAACGGCTTCATGGCTGCGACCCTGCTTAACTTTACCGACAGCGGCGTGAAAGCGCCCAAAGGGTACGGCGCCGGGATGATGGCGGAGCTGCGGGAGAGGATCATCGCGGAACCGGAGCCGCCGGCTATGGGGCAGCCGCCGAAGAAGCCGCACATCATCGTACTGCAGATGGAAGCTTACGGCGACCCGGGCTTCATCGACCCGAGGGTGGCTTATCGGGAAGACCCCTTCGGGCCGCTGGCGCCGTACGAGGGAGAGCTGCAGCGTTTCCGAACGCTTACCTCGGTACTGGGCGGGGGGACGGCGAATACGGAATATGAGTTCCTCACCGGATACAACACGTATTTCTGCCCGCCGGGGGCCATCCCCTTCATCCGGTATCTGCACGGCCCGAAACCCAGCCTGGCCGCGGACCTGGCGGAGCTGGGGTATAGCAGCGTCGTTATGCATCCCCATAAAGGGAGCTTCTACAGCCGTACATCGGCGTATGGGCGGCTCGGCTTCGACCGCTTTGTCACCCAGGAGGAGTTTGACGACCCCGTCTATATCGGGCACTATATCTCCGACGGCTCATTTGGCAGGAAAGTCCTGGAGATTTATGAGGAAGAGAAAGGGCAAGGCCCGCTTTTCCTCTATGGGATATCCATACAGAACCATGGCCCTTATAGTAACCCCGACCATCATCGCCGGTACGCCCTGGCGCTGGGCGAGGGGCTGGCTCTTAGCGGGGTGCAGATCATGGAGCTGGAGACCTATGGCGCAAACCTACGCGACGCAAGCGCGATGCTGGCGGAGCTTATCCGCTACTTCTCGGCGCAAAGCGAACCCATACTGCTCCTGGTCTACGGCGACCACCAGGCTGCCTGGTCCTGGGTGCACGGCTTGCCAGCGGGGGCGGATCTGGATATGAGGCGGTATAGCTCGGAGGGCTTCTTCTGGGCGAACTACCCCTTGGAAGACGACGGACGCCCGCTGATCAGCGTCTCCGGGCTGGGTCCGCGGATGATGAGGAAAGCCGGTTTGCCCCTGCCTTTGTACCAGAAAGGGATTGATTTGCAATTCCGGGAAGTCTTAGCGTATAATGTAGCCGTGACCGTGGAAAACGACGGTAGCGTCCGATACATCACCCCCGAAGGCGCCGGGGCCTTTCAGCCCCTCCAATACGACCGTATGTTTGGCAAGAATTATCTGGAACAGCGGGATTGACCCCTTCGGACGGAGTATGTGATACAGCGAGGTTTCAAATGATATTCGGCAAAGGCCGCCACGAAAGCAGGATCAATAGCGTATCCTTCAAGGCCCTTATCGCTCCCGAGCTGCCCTGGTGGCGGCAGCGGATCGTGCAGGTATCCGCTCTGTCGGCAGCCGGGGTCCTGGTGCTGTGCGGATTATTTATCTGGTACAACGGGCGCGCCCTGGCTGCGGAGAGGGTATTGGAACCGGATAGGGTCATGTCCGCGGCTCCTGAGCCGGGGCGTATCGACCCGCTGCTTGAGGAGGGGGAGAACATACGTTCATCCACGAAGTACCGGGAAAAAACCACAGCACGGGCGGTGGCGGAAGAGGACGTCTACCGGGGATTTCTCATCCTGGTGAATGAGAACCAGGCGCTGCCGGAATCCTATGAGCCGGAAGACCTGGCGGACGTAAATGAAATGGCCGGGCAGATGGACGCGGCAGGGTTCGCGGTGACCAAATCGGGGATGGAGTTGAATAAAACCGCTGCGGAAGCGCTCCTGGCTATGGTCAACGCCGCGCAACTGGAAGACGGCTTGGGAGGCTGGCTCCTGCAAAGCGGGTACAGGGACTTCAGCTACCAAAGCTATCTGCACCAAAGAAAAATCAGCGAGTACAGGGGTTCGGGTTATGGCGAAGAGGACGCGCAGAAGGCGGCTGCCTTCTGGGTCGCCAGGCCCCGGGAAAGCGAGCACCACACGGGCTTCGCGGCGGATATATCCTCCCGTACCCATCCGGACTTGCAGTTAACTTACGCGAATACCGTCAACGGCCGCTGGCTGGCGGAGAATAGCTGGCGCTTCGGCTTCATCATCCGCTACCCCGAGGATAAGTCCGACGTCACAAAGGTGGGATACGAGCCCTGGCATATACGCTATACGGGCCTGCCCCACAGCGGCTTGATCACGCAAAAGGGCTGGTGCTTGGAGGAATACATCGCCCACGTCAGGAAGGAAGGCGGAATCACCTTCCGGGATGAGGACGGCGCGGTCTGGCAGGTGGACTATCAGCCGTGGGAGGGAGACGCGATACAGGCGCCGGCAGAGCTCCCCTATACGATATCCGGCGACGGGGCCGGAGGGTTCATCATCACGACCAGGCTGGAAGGACCGGATAGTATGTGACTTTCAGGCTTCATCGAGGGCTTGTGTAGTTGCTTGCGGGAGGTTGCGCGTCTGTGCCCAATAGAGATATCCAGGTGGATTTGTTGAAAACCGTCGCTATCCTTAGCGTCATCGCCATCCATGTCACCAGCTACGGATGGGGCTTGTATCCGGCGGGTTCTTTTGCCTGGGTCGCGAATATGTTTTGGGCTTCCCTGACCAGGGCGGCGGTGCCTTTGTTCCTCATGTGCAGTGGCGCCCTTTTTCTCGACCCGCAAAGGGTTTTGCCCCTCAAGCGGCTCTACGGGAAGTATCTGCCCAGGGTCTACGCGGCTATGGTCGCCTGGGCTTTCGCGTATAAGGTATACGAACTGGCCGGGATGGGACGCCTGGGCGCCGCCGCCCTTTGGCATGCTCTCAAGGAGGTCCTACTCTTTAATCAGGAGTTTCATTTTTATTATATCCACATGATCATCCTGGTATACGCCTGCCTGCCGGTCCTGAAGGCGCTTACGGCGAAAGCGGATAAGAAAGAGCTTGCCTATGCCCTAGCCGTCTGGTTCGCCTTCATGATACTCTACCCCACCGCCGTTCATTTCTGGCCTTTTCATTTGATCGAGGGCTTCCCCCTGCAATGGATGGGAAATATGACCTACGCGGCCCTGGGTTATCTCGTTTTGGGCTTCTACCTGAAGTTCGCCGCACCGCCGGGCCGGGGAGTCTCCCTCGCTTTGCTTGGAGGCGGCTTTTGTATCGTGTTCTTTGGCACATGGGTCATGTGTATACGCCTCGGCTCTTTCTACGACGGCTTTCTCGGGGGGATGACGGCGGGCGTGGCGATGATGGCGGCGGGGATATTCGGTCTCTGCCGGGGAGGGTGCGGAGGCGACGAGCAACCCGCGGAATCCGATGGGCGTGGAAGCGACGAGCAGCCTATGGCATCCGAAGGGCGCGGAGGCGCAGGCTCTGCCGCAGCGCGCGAGCCTTTGTTCAGCCGCTTGAGCGCGTGGGTATCAAAAGCGTCGTTTTGCGTTTACCTGGCCCATGTGTTCTTCCTTTACACATTTGAGAAAGCCGGGCTGACGGTAGGGGCGTTCCATCCCGCTTTATCCGCCCCGGTTATGACCGCCGCGATATTTTTGTGCAGCTGCGTTGTCTACACCGTACTGGCGAGAATCCCCTTCGTAAACAAATGGCTGATATGACGTCGGCAATGGCATGATCCGAGGAATGAAAAAAGTATTCGAACGAAGGAGTGGATGCAATGAAAGCGATACGGGACTACGGCGGGGGAGACATCCGCGTTGAAGAGATGACGCTTCCGCCAATCAAGGAAGATGAAGTCAGGATAGCGGTGGAGTGGGCCGGTATCTGCGGGAGCGATAAGCACTCCTATGAGAGAAAGGCGCCGCGCCCCGTCTATACGCCGGGACATGAGTTCTCCGGCACGGTCATCGAGGCCGGGGAGGAAGTCAGGAAGGTCAAGCCGGGGGACAGAGTAGTCGTCAACCCGCTGTTTTTCTGCGGAAAGTGCCCGGCTTGCCTACAAGGGAATACGAACAATTGCGAACACCTTGTGTTCTTTGGGCTCAACGGCATATATGGCGCCTTCGCGGAGGAGACGGTAGTCAGGGAGACCATGGTGACGAAAATCCCAGACAGCTTGCCCCTCGATGTGGCGGCCCTGGCCGAGCCGGCTTGTATAGCCGCCCACGCGTTGCGTATCAGTAAGTTTAAACCCGGGGATACCGCCGCGGTCTTTGGCGCAGGGGCGATCGGGCTGCTGATGGTCAGCCTGCTCAAGGCTTCAGGCTGCACGAAGATCATCGCTACAGCCCGTACAAAATCGAAGCGGGACCTGGCCTTGAAGCTTGGCGCCGATATGGCTTTTGACCCGGACGCGCCTGAGGCGGAAGAAACGATCAAAAGCCTGGCAAACAGCGTAGATTTGGTATATGAGCTTTCCGGGGCGCAGCAGTCCTTTGCCATGGCCTTCGGCATGCTTCGCGTAAGAGGCGAGATCGTCGTGATATCGCTGCCCCGGGAACCCTTCCCGTATCCGGCTTATCTCGCGGTGAATAAGGAAATCAGCGTGATCGGCTCAAAATGCACAAACGGCGAGTTCCCCATGATGGTGGAGATGCTCGCCGACGGTTCGGTGGACGCGGCGCCCATTATCACTAAGAAAATCTATATCGACGACCTGGTAGAGGAAGGCTACGAAACCTTGATCAAGGACAGCAGCCAGCTAAAAATCCTGGTAACGCCGAAAAGAGATAACCTGTGAAGGGGGCGGCGAAAGCGAAAGACTTTTTTCTCGGCATCTTCAGCAAGGAAAAAACAGAGATATTAGAAAGCTCGCCCCAGGCCCGGGCCGCTGAAGCGAGAAAACTGATGATTTTCGGCGTGGTCACCCTTTTGCTGGTGTTAACGATCATATTCGGGAGCGTCATGCTGTGGGGGAACAGCGGCGACCCGGACGAACCGAAAGGAACAGAGACAAGCGCTATCACCCGCTATGATTCAGATATTGGACAAAAAAAGACCGCCGTATGGCGGTCCTTTTTTTGTCCAATGTTCATTTCAACTGAGATAAACCGAACCTCTGCCTGTCCGCCCGCCCCTATGACAGATAAGCGTAGCGGAAAATGATGAAGCCCAGAGGCGAGTGGATGAAGTTATGCAGATCCGGGCTGGCCATGTAGGGGTCTGTGTAGTAGTAGATAGGCAGCACGGCGTAGACGTCCCTAAGCACGGTTTCCGCCGTGTACATAACTTTCGCGCGGTCGGCGAGGTTGGAAGTGGTCTTGATCTGGGTAATGAGCGCGTCGAAGGCCTCTGACCAGACCGCGTTCTTGCCCGCGCCGTAGTAGGCGCCGCCGCCCACAGGGCCGGCTTTGCCCAGGCGGGGGTGGTTGTTGCCCGATACAGACAGATAGATCTCCAGGAAGTTTACCGGGTCGTTGAAGTCGGCGATCCAGCCCAGGCGGGACATGGTGAAGTCCCCTTCCGTCAGAGCCGTCTGGATGACGTTCCAGGCGCGCTGGTCAACAGTGGTGGAGATGCCGTAGTCGTTCCACATATCCTGGATAGCTGCGCAGATGGCCAGGTTACCGGCTGTGGGGTTGATGGAATACTCGAAGACCGGGAAGTTGGTGAACTTGCCGGTTGCCTCATTGTAGTCGTACCACTGGCGGAGTATCTCCACCGCTTCATTGCAGTTTGCGTCGTAGTCGTTGTAGCCGACCTTCCACCAGGGCTCTGCCTTGGCGCGGAACTCCGTCCCCGTGCCGTCGTCCATGCCCTTAGGCACGAAGCCGAAAGCGGGCATCTGGCCGGACATGGTGACCTCGTCCACGATATAGTTGCGGTCGATAAAGAGGCTGAGGGCCTTGCGGACCTGGGCGTTCTGCTCAGGGGTCCAGCCGGACCAGTCGGCGGCGGTCTTCCCTACCGTAGTCAGGCCGGGCTTGAAGCTGGATTCCACGTTGAACTGGAGGAAGTACGTGCCGATATAGTCGCCGATGATGAAGTCGTAATCCAGGCGCGTCTCTTTCAGCATGGGGATCTGAGACGGAGGTACGTTTCGGATGGCCTGATAGGTGCCGTTCTCAAAGTTGGCGAATATGGCGTCGCTGTCGTCGGAAAAGGCGAAGGTGAGGGAGCTGAGCTTGACCTCTCCGGCATTCCAGTAGTTCTCATTGGGCACAAATTTGATATAAGAACCCACGACCCAGTCGGATATCTTAAACGCGCCGTTGGTGACGTATGTATTGACATTCGTCGCCCAGGCTTCCGGATTGGCTTCCACGATATCCTTACGGACGGGGAAGTATGTGGGGAAAGCCAGAAGCTGATTGAAGTAGGCGCAGAAGGCCGACGTGGCGATGGTGATGGTGCGGGCGTTATCGTCGCAGGAAATATTCAGGTTCGGGTGTACGTCGTCGTACCCGTCGATGACGTCAAAGATGTACTGATAATCCGCCAGGGTGGCGGGGTCTACAGCCCGGTTCCAGGCATAGACGAAGTCGGAAGCTTTCAGCTCCTGGCCGTCGGACCACTTGAGGCCCGGCTTAAGGGTGACCACATACTGGTACTTGCCGTCGATGATCTCCACGGGCTCCACGATGGCTTCCGCGCAGTCCGGGACAAGGATGATATTGCCGCTTGCGTCGGTGTCATAAGCGTACAGGCCGGAGAAGCAGTTCTCAAGCATGGTGGCGCCGTCTACCGATGAGTTCTTGGCGGGATCCAGCGTCTCCGGGTCGGAGGCGAAGCAGACCATAAGGTCTCCGCTGGAAGCGGCGGGGGCGGGCGTACTTGGCGTCCCGGGGGACGCGGGGGTAGCCGGGGAAGGTTGGGTAGGCGCCGGCGTGGTGGCGGGGGCGTCGGCAGTGCCGGAGCCGCAGCCGCTTAGCAGTGTGAGCCCCATCAGGAGCGCGAGTAGTAGTGCCGTGATTTTTTTCATGCAGTGGATTCCTCCTTTAGATAGGTGATAATAATGTGTACGGCATAAATCAAACGTACAAAGGATAACATAAATGGCAAAACAATTCAAGAAATATTCCAGCAGGCGGCCTCATGCCCTTCGCCTACAGGAACCAAGGCGGGGGACTCCTCCCCGCAGCGCTGCGTGGCGTACCTGCAGCGGGTGCGGAAGTTGCATCCGCCGGGCAGGTCGATGGGGCTGGGTACGTCGCCTTCCAGCACAATGCGGGTGCGGGCCCTCTCCAGGCGGGGGTCAACGATGGGCACGGCGGAGAGCAGGGACTTAGTATAGGGGTGCGCGGGCGACGAGTAGAGCTCGCCGGCGGAAGCCGTCTCCACGACCTTACCCAGATACATGACCATGATACGGTTGGAGATGTGCTTCACCACGCTCAGGTCGTGGGCGATGAAGAGATAAGTCAGCCCAAACTCAGCCTGGAGATCCTCAAACATATTGATGATCTGGGCCTGGATAGAGACGTCCAGGGCGGAGACGGGTTCGTCGCATACGATGAACCTGGGATTGACCGCTAGGGCGCGGGCTATGCCGATGCGCTGCCGCTGCCCGCCGGAGAACTCATGGATGTAGCGGCCGGCGTGCTCGTGGGGGAGCTCCACCGCGTCGAGAAGCTCCCGGACCCTGGCCGCGCGCCCCTGTTTCGTCCCGGCAAGGCCAAACACGTCCAGAGGTTCGGCGATGATATCTTCCACCGTCATCCTGGGGTTGAGGGATGAGTAGGGATCTTGAAACACGATGGAGGCCTTGCGGCGCATATCCCGGATGGAGTCCTTCGTGCCGATCTCCTTCCCGTCGAAGACGATACGTCCGCCGGTGGGCGGATACAGATGGAGCAGCACCCTGCCTACGGTAGTCTTACCGCAGCCGGACTCGCCCACCAGCCCCACGGTCTCCCCGGCGTCTATGCGGAAGGAGACGCCGTCTACGGCGCGGAGTACCCTGCTCTTCAGGAACCCGGCGGAGATGTGAAATTCTTTTTTCAACTCCTCGACCCGGAGCAAGCCCCCGCCCGCGCCTTCCGCCATGCTTTCTATACTACGCTCTGCCATTATACCGCCGCCTTTCCGGCCATATCCCTGACATTGAGCCAGCAAGCGGCATTGTGGTTATCCCCCATGGACATCTCCTCAGGAAGCTCGCTCAGGCAAATCTTCATCGCCTGGTCGCAGCGGGGGGAGAAGGCGCAGCCGGAAGGCAGCATGAGCATGTCCACGGGTGCGCCGGTAATGGGGATGAGGCGTTCTTTCTCATTCTCTATGCTCGGGATGGAGCGCAAGAGGCCTTTGGTGTACTCGTGCCTGGGCTCGTAGAATATATCTTCGGCGCTGCCCCGCTCGATGATCCTCCCGGCGTACATGACCACGATTTTGTCGCACATGCCGGCCACTACGCCCAGGTCGTGGGTGATGAGGATGATAGCCAGCCCCAGACGCTGCTGGAGCTCTTTCATCAATTCCAGTATCTGAGCCTGGATGGTCACATCCAGGGCCGTAGTCGGCTCGTCGGCGATGAGTATGTCCGGCTCGCAGGCCAGGGCCATGGCGATCATCACCCGCTGGCGCATCCCGCCGGATAACTCATGGGGGTACTGGCGCACCCGTTTGTCCGGCTCGTTGATGCCCACCAGCCTGAGCATCTCCACCGCCCTCGCCCGGGCCTGGGATTTCTCCCGGTCGGTATGGAGGAGGATGGCTTCTTCCAACTGGTTGCCCACAGTATAGACAGGATTTAACGAAGTCATGGAATCCTGAAAGATCATGCTGATTTTATTACCCCGGATGGAAGCGATGGTCTTCTCCGGGCAGCCTACCAGCTCCTCGCCCCTGTACTTGACGCTGCCGCCGGTGATACGGCCGGGGTGGGTGAGTATCTGCATGATGGAGTAAGCGGTGACGCTTTTGCCGGAGCCGGATTCTCCCACGACGCCTATGGTCTCGCCTTCCTCAAGGGAGAAGCTCACGCCGCTCACCGCGCGGATCTCCCCGGCGGGGGTGAAAAATGACGTAGATAGGCCGCGTACTTCAAGCAGGCTCATTTGTCCGCCTCCTTCAGCTTCGGGTCAAAGGCGTCCCGCATACCGGTGCCCAAAAGATTTAACGAAAGGATGATCAGGAAAATCGCGATGGCGGGGATAAGCAGCAGATATGGCCGGGATATCAGGTGCCCCCTGGCTTCGGAGGCCAGGGAGCCCAGGCTGGGCATGGGGATGGAGACGCCCAGGCCCATGAAGCTCAGGAAGCTTTCCGTAAAAATCGCGGAAGGTATCTGGAGCGCGGCCGAGATAAAGATGACGGATATGCAGTTCGGTATCATATGCTTGCGGATGATGTGGGGCGTCCTGGCGCCCATGGACTCCGCGGCTAGGACGAACTCCTGCTGCTTGAGGGAGAGCACCTGGCCCCTCACCAGGCGGGCCATGCCCACCCAGTACAGCAAGCCGAATACGATAAAAATGCTTACCAGGTTCGGCCCGAACTTCGCGATGGGCGAACCGGCCAAGGGGCCGTTGGTAAAAATATCCTTCATCGATACGCTGAGCAGGATGATGATGAGCATATCGGGCAGGGAGTATATGAGGTCTACGATCCGCATCATGACCAGGTCTACCCTGCCTCCCAGGTAGCCGGAGATCGCCCCGTAGGTGACGCCGATAGCCACCACGATAAGGGCGGCGATGATGCCTACCGTCAGCGATATACGGGTACCGTAAATCACCCGGGCGGCGTAATCCCTGCCCAGGTCGTCCGTGCCCAGTATATGGGGGAATACTTCCCCGCCGCCTTCCAGGATAGCTTGCTCCTTGGGGCTGTACTCAAAGGGCTTGAGAAACTTGGTGGAATTTGAGCTTCGGCTGGCGCTGGTGGAGTAATAATCATAGGGATAGAAAGGCGGCACGGCGAAAGCGATGAGGGCGACGATCAGCAGGATAAACAGGCAGGTCATGGATACTTTATCCCTGCGCAGCCTGCGCATACCGTCGCGGAAGAAGCTGGTAGACTCCCGCATGCGGCTCTGCTGGCGCTTCTCCTCGTCGGTGGCGGGCTCAAACACCGACAGGTCGGTATGAAAGGAAAAGAATCGTTTCGCGTCAAATTGCTCCAATTGAAAGCCTCCCAGTGTATTATGCGTAGTTATCTCGCGAATGATGCGCCCGACAATACGAAGTAAGCGGCGGTTATCCCGCCCAGATCTTGCGTCTCAGGAAAAATCCACGCGTTTGTCCACCACCGTATAAAGTATATCGCAGATAAAGTTAAGGGTGACCATGACTACGGAGAGCAGGATGGTGGTCCCCATGATCATGGTATAGTCGCTGTTTTGTATACTATTAATGAAGTGCTTGCCCAGGCCCGCCATGGAGAATATCTGCTCCACCACGAAGCTGCCGCATACGATGTACGCGATCATCGGGCCGGCATAGGTGATGATGGGGGTGAGGGCGTTGCGCAGGGCGTGTTTGAAAATGATCTTATATTTGACCAGGCCTTTGGCGTAAGCGGTGCGGATATAGTCCTGCCCCAATACGTCCAGCATGGACGAGCGGGTCAGCCGGGTGACGTAAGCCATGGGGTACAGGGATAGGGATATGATGGGCATGAGCGAGCCCAGGGGCATGTCGCCCCGGGTGGGCAGTATCGGCCACCATACGCCGAAAGTCCAAAGGAGCAGGAGCGCCAGGACGAAGGAGGGGAGGGAGACCATAGCCGTAGTGACCACCTGGATGAGCTTGTCCCCTATGCCTTCCCTGCCCAGGGCGGCCAGGGAGCCGAGAAATACGCCTACGGCCAGAGCGAGGGCCGCGGCGCTGAGGCCCAGGGTAGCCGACGTCTTAAACCCACCCTTGAGTATATCCAATACCTGTACGCCGCGGAAGTAGATGGAGTCGCCGAAATCCAGGCGAAGGACATTTTTCAGATAAATGAAGAATTGCTCCGTAAGAGGTTTATCCAGCCCGAATTTCGCTTCCAGGGCGATGATCACCGCCGGGGGCAGAGCCTTCGCTTTGTTGAACGGGCTGCTGGGCACCGCGTGCATGACCGTGAAGGTGATGCATATGGTGAGCAGAACGGTGACGACCGCCAGCAGCAACCGCTTCCCTATATATTTAGCCATCTTTGCGCTCATGGGGGGATCCTTTCGCGACGGGGATAAGACATGCCGTCTGGTTTTTATCATAAGCTTTGCGCTATCGTAAGTCAAGTTTATCCGGGCGCCAATCAGGAAACCATATCAATATTTTGTGCCAATTATTTGAAAAAATGTATTGCATGGCCGCGCAAGCCGTGGTATACTTCAGTAGTTAGACGGAATCGTGTTGTGATTGTGGAAAGAGTGGGAGCGCCCACTCTTTCGTTTGTGAAGAGGTGAATGGGTTGACAGACACATTAGCCGGCAGGATAGCCGGGAAAGCGGCGCCCCTCATCCTGGAGCTGGGTTATGAGCTGACGGATATGGAGTTCGTCAAGGAAGGCGCGAATTGGTACCTGCGTTTCTTTATCGAGCATAAGGAGGCGGACGCCGCGGTGACCACGGACGACTGCCAACTGGTGAGCGAGAGGCTTTCCCTATGGCTGGATGAAGAGGATCCCATACCCCAGGCTTACTTCCTGGAGGTCTCCTCCCCAGGCGTGGAGAGACCGCTGAAGACTTCAAAGGACTTTGAAAGGTTTCAGGAGCAGATGGTAAGGGTCAACCTCTTTGCCCCGGTAGACGGGGGGAAAAGCCACCTTGGCCTGCTGGGGCCCGTATCCGGGCAGGAGATAATCCTTAAGCAGAACCACAGGGAACTAAGGATTCCCAGAGAAATGGTATCCGGCGTACATCTGTACTGGCCGGGCGCCGGCGACGAATCAGACGAATAAAGCGGACGAAGCCAGAGACGAAGAAGAGTAGCATGTGACCGACTATACGGAGGAAGCGGACGAAGCCAGAAACGAAGAAGACAAGTCAGAAGGAGATGATTAGCGGCAATGAATACTGAGTTGCTGGAAGCGCTGAAAGACCTCGAGAAGGAAAGAGGCATAGAATTTGAGGTTTTGGTGGACGCCATCGAGGCGGCCTTGATTTCAGCATACAAGAAGAACTTTGGGGCGTCCCAGAACGTCAGGGTATTTATCGACCCGGACACGGGAGAGTTTAAAGTATTTACCAGAAGGACCGTGGTGGAAGAAGTAGCCGACCCAAAGGTGGAAATCAGCCTGGAAGAAGCGAGGGAGATACACCCGGACTACGAGCCGGAGGACGTGATCGAAGACGAGGTCACGCCGAAAAACTTTGGGCGCATAGCCGCCCAGACGGCGAAGCAGGTCGTGGTGCAGCGCATCCGCGAAGCGGAGCGGGACATGATTTTTGATAAGTACTACAACCAGAAGGGCGATATCATCACGGGGATCATCCATCGCTGCGAAAACCGCTCGGTCTATATCGACATGGGCAACACAGAGGTGTGCCTGGGCCCGGGAGAGCAGATGCCCGGGGAGAACTATAGCCCGGGGATGCGGGTGAAGGCCTACATCATCGACGTCAAGAAGACGACGAAAGGGCCGCAGATACAAGTCTCCCGCACCCATCCCGGTTTCCTCGAACGTTTGTTCGAGCTGGAAGTGCCCGAGATACAGGACGGCACCATCGAAGTGAAATCCGTAGCCCGGGAAGCCGGCTACCGCTCGAAGATAGCCGTATGGTCGGACAACGACAACGTAGACGCCCTGGGCGCCTGTGTGGGGCCGAAGGGGATGAGGGTACAGTCCGTGGTCGGCGAGCTGCGGGGAGAAAAGATAGATATCATCAAGTGGAATGAAGAGCCCACCGAGTTTATCGCCAGCGCCCTGAGCCCGGCTAAGGTCGTATCCGTGGAGATACTTGACGGGGAGAAAGGCGCTCAGGTCATCGTGCCGGACTACCAGCTGTCGCTGGCCATCGGCAAGGAAGGGCAAAACGCCCGCCTGGCGGCTAAGCTGACGGGATGGAAGATCGACATCAAGAGCGAGACGCAGATCAATCAATTGCTTGACGCCCTGCGCGAAGCGAACCAGCAGCGGGACGATTGGATGGAGGGCGAGGAGCTTGTTGACTACGACTTGAGCGGCGAGTACGCGGACGAGGACTATGGCGACGCGCCGGAAGAGTGGGCGGAGCAGTTGGAAGCCGACTACGGCTCTGAAGCCGCGGAGCCCGACGGGGAGGCCGCGGAGCTTGATATAGAGGCGGCAGAACCAGGCTTGGGCGACGGGGAGCTTGATGCGGAATCGGCTGACGCCGGCTCAAGCGACGGGGAGCTTGACATGGACACAGCAGGGCTCGAGCCGGACGGAGCGGAGATTGACGCGCAAGCCGGCGTCGGAGCCGAGGTGTAAAGCATGCCCGCTGTGAAAAGAGTTCCCATGCGGATGTGCGCCATCTGCAGGCAGCAGTACCCCAAGCGCAGCCTCATACGGCTGACGAAGACGGCGGACGGCCTCGTATCCCTGGACGACACCGGGAAGAAGCCGGGCCGGGGGCTGTACGTATGCCGGTCGGAAGAGTGCCTCAGCCTTGCGTTGAAAGGGCGCCGCCTGGAGAAAGCGGCGGGGGCCGCTATCGGCAGCGAGGTACTGGCGGAGTTGAGCGAAAGGGCAAAACATGAGCCTTGACCCAAAGACGGCGGGGCTGATCGGATTCGCCGCCAGGAGCAGGAAGCTTCTGCTGGGCTCCTACTCCGTGGAGCAGGGGATACGGCAGAACAAGGCTAAGCTCGTGCTGGCCGCGGGGGATATGAACCCAAAGCGCATCGAGAAGCTGAGGCTATGGTGCGGGGATATGGGGATACCCTTTCTCGTGGCGGGACGAAAGGAAGACTATGGCGCTTTATTGCGAAAATCACCCTTCGGGCTCCTGGCCCTGACGGATGAGCATATGGTATCGGGGATCATACAAGAGGGAAAGACTAACGGAGGTGATTAAATGCCGACTATTCGGGTTTATGAGCTGGCGAAAGAAATGGATATGAATAGTAAGGTGCTTCTGGATACGATGATCGAATTGGGTTTACCCATGAAGAATCATATGAGCACCATACCCGGCAACGAAGTGAGCCGGATCAGGGCTATGGTGTTGAAGCATCTGGGAGACCCAAACGCCGAGCCTATACCCCGCCCGGCGGAAAAGAAGGAGAAACCTCCGCTTAGTGGACTGAAGAGCCGACCCGGCTCAAGGGGGCAGGAGGACGAACGCGGCCAGCTAAGCCGGGGGCAACAGGGCCAACCGCGCCCCGCCCAGGGGCAGAGCCGCCCCGGGATGAGCGTGACCGGGCAGCCCCGTACAGCCCAGGGGCAGAACCGCCCCGGCCAGGGCCAGCCCGGCAGGGGGCAGCAGGGCCAGCCGCGCCCCGCCCAAGGGCAGAGGGCAGAGGGCTACGGCCAAGGCAGGCCGGTCGGGCAGGCGGAGGAGGCAAGGGGGGGCCAACCCGGCGCCCCGGGAGCCGCCGCCGCGCCGAGGCGCCAGCCGGGAGAGAGCATCAGCCCCCAGGAGGCTCAGGCCCAAGCCAGGGCAAGGCGCCAGCCTGGGGAAAGCATAAGCCCGGATGAGGCCCAGGCCCAGGCCAGGGCGAGGCGCCAGCCTGGGGAAAGCATAAGCCCGGAAGAAGCCCAGGCTCAAGCCAGGGCGAGGCGCCGCCCCGGAGACAGCATAAGCCCGGAGGAAGCCAGGGCCCAGGCCAGGAGCCTGAGGCCGGAGCAGGCCCCCCCTGCCGCCGCCCAGGCGGAAGGCGGAGAGCCGTCGAAGGGCATAGGCGGCGAGGGCGATAAACCCGCCGCTGCCATAGAAGGCGCAGCCGCGAAGGATACCGCGGCGGCGATGGGCAGGGCCGATAGGGAGAAGCCGGCGGGCGACAGGAGCCCGGGGGCGCCGGTAAGGACGTCTCCGCCACGGCAAGGCCAGGCGCGCCCGGGGCAAAGCCAGGCCCCTTACAGCGGCCAGCCGCGTCCCGCCCAGGGGCAGGCAGGCGCGGGGCAGGGGCAGGCTTTCGGGCAGAACCGGGGGCAAAGCGTGGCGGACAAGTTCGCCCGGACGCCCGGGCAGGCGAAGCCACAGAAGCCCAGGCGGCCCCAGGCGCCGGCAGACAACCGGCAAAAAGGCTTTACCAAAGGGCCGAAGGCGCCCACGATCAGCAGAGATACCGCCGATCAGCTCACCCATTTGGGCTCGGCTACGGAAGAAGACAGCCGTTTCCTCAATAAGGTCGAAAACGCCGTGGGCGAAAGGGCATACGACCGGGGCGGCATAGCCAGGACGCCTACCCGCAAGCAAAACCGCTACGACGACTCCCGGGGCGCCGGCGGGCGGGGCAGGGGTAGGGGCGGCAGGGACAGGGGCAGGCAAATCAGGCAGGAACCCATACCCGTCGTGATCAAGAACATCACCCTTGACGGCCCCACTACCGTGACGGATTTCGCCCGCCTGCTGGGCAAAAAGACCGGGGACGTCATTAAAAAATTGATTTCCTACGGGATAATGGCAAATATCAACCAGGAATTGGATTTAGATACCCTTATCCTCCTCGGGCAGGATTTCGGTACACAAGTGGAAGCCCGGATCACGAAGGAAGAAATACTCATCGCCGCGGACGAGCCGGATATGCCGGAGAACCTCCATGAGAGGCCGCCGGTAGTGACCATCATGGGGCATGTGGATCACGGCAAAACCTCGCTGCTGGACGCCATCCGGGAAGCCAACGTACAGGCTTCCGAAGCAGGCGGCATCACCCAGCACATCGGCGCCTACCAAGTGGAGGTCAATAACCGCAGGATCACATTTCTGGATACGCCGGGGCATGAGGCTTTCACCGCCATGCGGGCAAGGGGCGCCCAATGCACCGACATCGCCATCCTGGTCGTGGCCGCCGACGACGGCGTCATGCCCCAGACCGTGGAGGCCATCAACCACGCCAAAGCCGCTAAAGTGCCCATCATCGTAGCGGTCAACAAAGTAGACTTAGAAGGGGCAAACCCGGAAAGGATCAAACAAGAGCTTACGGAGCACGGCCTGGTCACGGAGGATTGGGGGGGCGATACCATCTTCGCCGAAGTCTCCGCGAAGACGAGGCAGGGGCTGGATCAGCTCCTGGAGATGATACTGCTGGTAGCGGATATGGGCGACCTGAAGGCAAACCCCGCCCGGAAGGCGAAAGGCGTAGTCATCGAAGCCAAGCTGGACAAAGGCAGGGGCCCGGTAGCCACCGTACTGGTGCAAAACGGTACCCTGGAAAGCGGCGATTTCCTTATCGCGGGCACAGCCCAGGGCCGTATCCGGGCCATGAACGACGAAAGGGGCCGGCTGCTGAAAGTGGCGGGGCCTTCCACACCGGTGGAAGTCGTCGGCTTGTCCGAAGTGCCCCAGGCGGGGGACGGCTTCCAGGTAGTGGAGGACGAGAAGCTGGCTAAGCAAATCGCCAGCGAGAGGACGGCGGTCAAACGGGAGGAAGTGATACACTCACGCAGCCGCATATCCTTGGACGACCTCTTCGCCCAGATACAGACCGGCGAGGTACAGGATCTCAATATCATCATCAAAGCCGACGTCCAAGGCTCCATCGAAGCCCTAAAGACGTCATTGGAAAAACTATCCAATGACGAAGTACGGGTGCAGACCATCCATCAAGGCGTGGGAGGCATCACTGAAGCGGACGTAGATTTTGCCTCGGCGTCCAACGCCATCATCCTGGGCTTCAACGTCCGGCCCGACGTAAACGCGAAGAAATCCGCCGAAACCAATCAGGTAGACATACGCTTGTACCGGGTCATCTACAACGCCATCGAGGATGTGAAGTCCGCCTTGTCCGGCTTACTGAAGCCTGAGATCCGTGAAAACGTGATCGGCAAGGCGGAGGTCCGCCAGGTGATACGGGTGCCGCGGATGGGCGCCATAGCGGGATGCTACATACTGGAAGGGAAAATCACCAGGGGCTGCCAGGCCCGGGTGATCCGCGACAACATCGTAATACACGAAAGCACCGTGGATTCCCTGAGGCGCTTCAAGGACGACGTAAGGGAGGTCGCCACCGGCTTCGAGTGCGGTCTGGGCATCGACCGCTTCAACGACTTCCAGGAGAACGACGTTGTCGAAGGCTTCATCATGGAAGAAATCAAGAGGGAGCTGGCGTAGCTCATCTAAGAATAAGGAGAGTGGGCCCTATGAGCTCTCATCGCAAAGACAGGGTGGCGGAAGAGATCAGGAAAGAACTCTCGGACATCATCCGCGACGATATGAAAGACCCCAGGGTGAAGGGGCTGGTAAGCGTGACCCACGTGGAAGTAAGCCGGGACATCAGCTCGGCGGGGGTCTACCTGAGCTGCCTTGGCGACACGGAGGAGCAGAACGACACGATAAAGGCCTTCAAGCAAGCGGCGGGGTTCATCCGGGGCGAGTTAGCAAGCCGCATGAGCCTGCGCTTCATCCCGGAGCTGACATTCAAGCTGGATCACTCCATACAGCACGGCGCCAGGATCAACGAGCTGCTCAACGAACAAAACAGGGAAGGTACGCAAGCATGATTTGGCAGGATTTGACCGGGCGCCTGCGCCCCGGGCAGGACGTGATGATTTTCGTCCACGAGAAGCCGGACGGCGACGCCTGGGGCTCCGCCTTTGGCCTGGGGCTTACCCTGAGAGACTTGGGCTACCGGCCCCGGCTTATCAGGCCTCTGCATAATATCTCGGTGACCTTCTCCTGGCTCCCGGGCCAGGAGCTTATCTGCCGCATCCCTACGGAAGAGCTGGCCATCCCGGACGACACGGCGGTAGTCGTCCTGGACTGCGGGGACGCGGAGCGCTGCGAATACCCCCTGGACGTAAGCCGCGTCCTGCTAAACGTAGACCACCACATCAGCAACCCCGGGTTCGGGGCGGTGAAGTGGCTCGACACCAAGGCGGGGGCCACGGCGCAAATCCTATGCCGGCTGCTCATCGAAGCGGGGGTGCGGCTTTCCGCCGCCGCCGCCACATGCTTCTACTATGCTTTGGTCACGGATACCGGCGCCTTCCGCTTCAGCAACACAGGCGTGGAGACCTTGAGGGTGGCTTCCGAGCTTATGGGATATGGCGCCAGCCTGGATTCGATACGGGAGAAGCTCTGGGAAAACCGCCCGGAAAAGGAGCTCGTTCTCCTGCACAGTATGCTGAACGGGATGATCCCCCTGGCGGGAGGGAGGGGCGTCCTCTGCCCGCTGCCATATGACTTAGTTGTCTCCGCCGGGATCGAAGCCGCCGAGACGGACACGGCCCTGGAGATGATACGCAGCACTCAGGGGATAGAAGCGGTGATGATACTCAAGGAAAACGAACCGGGCACGGTCAAGCTCAGCCTTCGCACGAAGGAGCAGCTGGACGGCGCGGCATTTATGTCCCGCCTGGGCGGCGGCGGCCACGTAAGGGCGGCGGGGGCGACCATACAGGATAGCATGGACAATGTGATCGCCAGGGTCTCGGCCCTGCTTACGGAAGCGCTGACGGATAGACAGGGATAGCGGCTCGGCCGCGATAATGCCGGGGGCATGGGAAAATGGAAGGCGTCATCAACATACTCAAACCGCCGGGCATGACCTCTCACGATGTGGTCGCTTTGCTGCGCCGTCTGCTGGGGGAGAAGAGGATAGGCCACTGCGGCACCCTTGACCCCGAGGCGGCGGGGGTACTGCCCGTCTGCGTTGGCCAGGCTACCAGGCTGGCCGACTACTTGTCCGGCGGCGACAAGAGCTACTACTGCGAAATGGCATTAGGATACGAGACGGACACCCAGGACATATGGGGAGCGACCACATGGGTCTGCCCTGTAGATACGCCGGATCCCCTGGGCGAGCCGGAGAAACTCGCTGAAGCGGCGCGCTCCCTGGAAGGCAAGGTCATGCAGGAGGCGCCCGCCTACTCATCCGTGAAGAGGGAAGGGAAGAGCCTTCATCAGTATGCCAGGGAAGGCAAGCCCATTACCGGCGTCATGCGTCAAGTTGATATACGCTCGATACGGCTCCTGGACGCTTGGCCGGCAAGCCCGGCTTCTCCGGCGCCCTGGAGGGATCGCCCCGTGCGCTTCATCGTGGATTGCGGCAGTGGAACATATGTTCGTATGATTTGCCGTGATATGGGCCGCAAGCTTGGCTGCGGCGCCGCCATGTCCTCCCTGCTGCGCCTGAGGGTAGGGCCCTTCCATCTGGACCAAAGCGTGAGCCTGGACGAGATAAAGCGCATGAAGGAGGACGGGGAAGGCTTCGAAGCCGTCCTGCACCCGAAGGAGCTGGCTTTAACCCGTATGACGGAGCTTCACGTTGAAGATGAGGAAGCTCTCAGGCTCCGGCACGGGCAAGGCGTATGGCTGCCCGGCGGGGAAGCGGTAAAGCCCGAAGAAGGCAGGGCCTGGGCTTCCGAAGCCGGCGGCCGCCTTGTGGCATTGGGCGCGTACACGCCGGGGAGCGGAGACCGCGCCGGCTGGGTCTTCTTCAAGCCCGATAAGACATTTTTGTAGGCTATCGAGTGGGAGTAGCCAAATAATCCAAGGACATGGTGAAATATATGGACAACCAAACCTACAATTCGATCGTGAGCTTCATTTGGGGCATCGCCGATGATTGCCTGCGCGACGTCTATGTGCGTGGAAAATACCGCGATGTTATTCTGCCTATGACCGTCATCCGCCGTTTAGACGCGGTGCTGGAAGATACCAAAGACGATGTGCTGGCGATGAAGAAAAATCTTGACGCCGCAGGTATCATTAATCAGACAGAGGCGCTGTGCCAAGCTGCGAAGTAGACTTTCTGCAACCAGATAATCAAGCTGTATTTTGACTTTAACAGGAGGACGTAGACATGAATAGTATAGCGCAAAAAGATTTAGATAGGATTGTGCAAAGCATTAATCAGCTTTTACCTGAGGCAAAAATATATTTGTTCGGATCATACGCTACTGGAAAACAAAAAGCGGACAGCGATATTGACCTTTGTATCGTTGCGCCTGAGTATCCCGGACGCAGGATGGAAGTACTATATTCCCTTCGTGTTGCATTAAGAAATTCGACTGAGATACCAATTGATGTTTTGGCATTTACCGATGAAGAATTTGAGCGCAAGTCATTGATGAAACCGACAATACAGTATACGATCGCAAATGAAGGGGTATTGTTAAATGGGCAATAATGAACTATATCAGGAATGGATGAAGTATGCGGTCGCAGATTCTACTGCTGCTGCGCATCTTACAAACCATCACCCGGTACAACTGGAAATCGTTTGTTATCATTGTCAGCAAGCTGGCGAAAAAGCGCTAAAAGCAATTTTGGCATACCATAACGAGCAAATACCGCGAACACATAACCTTTACGAATTGTTGAAGACATGCGTGAATTATTTTCCAAAAATAATTATAGACTTGGCAGAACAAGCCGACCGCCTAACCAACTTCGCTGTGATTACTCGATATCCCAACGACGAAATGGACGTAGAAATAGCTGACATGGAACAAGCGTTGATGGATGCGGAGCATATACTTTCTTACGTTACAGCCCTGTTTGCCGTTAAAGACGCCCAGGGCGGCGTAGAAACGGGCGATGAGGAATGATAATCCGGCATTTAAGAAGTGGCTTTCCGATATGGTATTCAGTACGACTTATAACAAGGATGGAAAACCGATTGAAGACGGTTAAGATGACATGACGGGGTAGTTGGGCAAGAATCCAGTGCATATATTAAATAGATTCGTTTAGAACAAGGCTTTTATTTTCAAGTGGAAATGAGGTATCAGGCACAGATATGGCGGTATATACCCAACGGAAAGAAATCGAAGACTTCGCTTCAGCCCACGCGCTGCATCTGGCTCTGGGTTACTTTGACGGCGTGCATCTGGGGCACCAGGCCCTCCTCGAGAAAGTCCTGCAGCTAAGTGAAGAGCGGGGCGGGGAGCCCGGCGTGCTTCTACTCGAGCCCCATCCCCAGAGAGTACTGGGCGGGAACGAAGGGCTCGGGAGTCTGAACACGCTGGAGGAGAAAATCCGGATCATCCGGCGCTTCGGCGATATTCATATATTTATCCTTACCTTTGACAGGGATTTTGCCGCCCTAAGCCCCGAGGCCTTCGCCCGGGACTACCTGGCGGGGCTCCTTCGCGCCCGTACCGCCGTATGCGGATATAACTACCGCTTCGGGCACAAGGGGGGCGGAAACAGCCGCGACCTGGAGCGGTTGGGGTTGGCTTACGGTTTCGCGTGTAGCATCCTGCCCCAGGTCACTGCCGGGGGGAAGCCCGTCAGCTCCACCGGGATACGAAAGCTCATCGAGAGCGGCGACATGTATGAGGCGTACTTCCGCCTTGGCCACGGGCACATCTACGAAGGCAATGTCGTGGGCGGGCGCAAGCTCGGTACGCGGCTGGGTTTCCCCACGGCCAACCTGGAGCTGGACGGCGGCCTTCTGTGGCCCGCCTACGGCGTGTATGGCGGATTCATCCGGGACGGCGAGGGGCGCATACACAGAGGGGTCGTCAACGCGGGGATTAGGCCCACGGTCAATCAGGAAGGCGGGGCGCCTAGCTTCGAGGTATATCTGACGGATTACGAAGGCGATTTATACGGCGACAGGCTCCAGGCGGCGCTTACCGACAGGCTCCGTCCCGAGAAAGCCTTTGGCTCCGTGGAAGAGCTGAAAGAGCAGATAAGCCTGGATACCATATCCGCTGCAGCCGCCCTGGACGAATGGGAGAAAAAACTCGCGGATACGGGGGGATCCCCGGCTTCAATTTTTACTTGCTTTCTCCGGAGCAATCAGTTATAATCCATTATTGTCGAATGCCCCGCGACGGCTGGCGTATGCGCCGCCGGGGGTACGGGGTACTAGCATTACCCGGTTTAGCGATTTACCAACGTTTTACCTGGTCATGCCGAATGAAAATGAGAGGAAAGGAAAGAGGTGCGCGCTCATGGTAATGTCTAAAGAATACAAAACAGGCGTGATCGAAAAAAGCCGCCGGCACGAATCCGATACCGGGTCGCCGGAGGTGCAGATCGCTATACTCACGGAACGTATCAACTATCTGACGGAACATCTGAAGATACACAAGAAAGATCACCACAGCCGCCGGGGCCTGCTCAAGATGGTCGGCGCCCGCAGGGGGCTGCTTAACTATGTCAGAAGCCGGGATTTCGACCGGTACAAGGCCATACTTGAAGCAAACGGTATCCGCCGTTAGCATTGCCGGCATATATCACCAAGCCTTAAGTCGCGTTTTACGATGACGCGGCTTTTTTTCGTGGCCGTGCCGCTAATCAAGAGGAGCCCGGCAAAGGGGCTATCACTGCTGAAGCGGCATTGCGGCTCAGGTTGCTAAGACACATAGTTGGCAAAAAGACGCAGACATAGAAAAATCATGGACGATTTTTCAGGCGGAGGCCGGCACGAGGACGGCTCGACGCCGGTATGTCGGAGTGGTACTTGGCATTAAGGTGTTATTTCGATGAAAATAGCAGCCGCTTGGCAGTGATAGCCCCTTTGCCGGGCTCCCCTTGAACAGTAATCAGGCGGATTATTATTCTAGACGTTATAAAATAAATTTGCAGAAATGTGTATGATTGTGTACAATCGGAATTGAGAAAAGAGAGAAGAAAGAAAGAAGATGGAGGTAAACAGGATGGTTTACAGTGATGAGACGGTATTAAGAAAGGAAATGGATCTGGCGGGGCGCACCCTGAGCCTGGAAACCGGCAGGCTGGCGGCCCAGTCCGGAGGCGCGGTATTTGCCCGCTATGGCGACACCTGCGTATTGGTCACCGCCACCGTATCGAAAAGCATAAGGGACGGGATCGATTACTTTCCGCTTACGTGCGAGTATGAGGAAAAAATGTACGCCGCTGGCAAGATCCCCGGCGGCTTTATCAAGAGGGAGGGGCGGGCTACGGAGAGAGCCACTCTTTCCGCCCGGCTGATGGACAGGCCCATCCGGCCGCTCTTTCCCGACGGCTTTCGAAATGAGGTACAGGTCGTAGCCACCATCATGAGCGTGGATCACGATTGCCCGCCGGACATACTGGCCGGCATAGGCGCTTCGGCGGCGCTGCATATTTCCCCGATCCCCTTCGACGGGCCGACGGCTACGGTATCGGTAGGGCTGATCGGCGAAAAGCTTATCATGAGCCCAACGCTGGAGCAGAGCCAGGAAAGCCTGTTGAACCTCACTGTATCCGGAACGTCTGAAGCGATCATGATGGTGGAGGCCGGGGCGAAAGAAGTCACGGAGAAGGATTGCCTGGACGCCATCATGTTTGGGCACGAGACCATACGGAGGATCACGGCATTTATCGAGGATTTCCGGCGGGAAGCGATGACCATGGGGCTGGCGAAGGAAAAAATGGTACCCACGCTGTCGGCATACAACCCCGAGGTTCTGTCCGCGGTGCGGGGATTTGCCGAAGGCCCGATGCTGGCGGCTCTGCAGACGGCGGATAAGCTGGCCAGGGAAGACGCGGTAGACAAAGTCAAGGAAGAGGCGATGGATAAGTACGGCGAGCTGTACCCGGACAGCAAAAAAGAGATCGCCGCGATTCTGGAGGACGTGGAGAAAGACCATGTCCGCAAGCAGATAAGCGTAGATAAGCTGCGCCCGGACGGCAGAGCTCCGGACGAGATACGGCCCATCCGCGTGGAAGCGGGCGTATTGCCCCGGGCCCACGGCAGCGGCTTATTTACCCGGGGGCAGACCCAGGTGCTCAACGCGACGACACTGGGATCCCTGAGCGAAGACCAGCTTCTGGACGGCCTTGGGGTGGAGACGTCCAAGCGTTATATCCATCACTATAATTTCCCTCCATTCAGCGTAGGGGAGACCCGGCCCATGCGGGGCCCCAGCCGGCGGGACATCGGGCACGGCGCACTGGCGGAGCGGGCGCTGGAGCCTATGATACCCCCCATCGAGGACTTCCCCTATACCATACGGTTGGTATCGGAGGTGCTAGAGTCAAACGGCTCCTCCTCCATGGCTTCCGTCTGCGGCAGCACCATCTCCCTCATGGACGCGGGGGTGCCCATCAAGCGCCCGGTAGCCGGGATAGCCATGGGGCTCATCAAGGAAGGGGAGCATTATACGATACTCAGCGACATCCAGGGGCTGGAAGACCACCACGGGGATATGGACTTCAAGGTCGCTGGCACGGAGATCGGCGTCACGGCCCTTCAGATGGATATCAAGGTGGACGGCCTTTCCCGCGATATATTGGACGCGGCCCTGGCCCAAGCCAGGGAAAGCAGGATGTTTATCTTAGGGAAAATCCTTGAGGTCATCGACAAACCCAGGGAGGAGATGTCCCCCTACGCCCCGAGGATGATAAAGATGAATATCGACCCGGATAGGATAAGAGACGTGATCGGGCCCGGAGGCAAAGTCATCCGTAAGATCACCGAAGATACCGGCGTGAAGATAGACATAGAGGACAGCGGGCTGGTCATCATCGCCACATCGGACGCGGCAGCCGGCGAAAAAGCGGTGCAGATCATCCGGGACATCACCAGGGAAGTGGAAGTAGGGGCGACGTATACCGGAAAGGTCACCAGGATCATGAATTTCGGCGCCTTTGTGGAAGTCCTCCCGGGGAAAGAAGGGCTTGTCCATATATCCCATCTGGCGGAGGAACGCGTCAATAAAGTCGAAGACGTGGTCAATATCGGCGATATCATCACCGTCAAGGTCACGGAGATCGACCGCCAGGGCAGGGTGAACCTGTCCAGGCGGGAGGTACTCAGGCAGGAGAGACGCAAATGATGAGCCACGAAGCCCTGGGCTAACGGACGCGGCCCAACTTAGTTAAAGCAAACCAATTTGTAGGAGGGGTGCCATATGAAGTTAAAGAGCCTGGGGTTGAAAATCTCATTGATCGTCGCTTTGATGATAACGGCTGTGATCATCGTCTCGCTGGTTATCGTAATGTCTCAGAGCGATAGGTTGATCATGGACCTGACCGAGAAGGACGCCGCCACGGCGAATATGTCCTTTGCGAAAGCCATCGACGACCATCAGAGCGACGTGCTTATCCGCGCCATGATGGTAGCCGGCGACCCGTCTGTGGTCACCGGCATCTTGGAGCATGATCTAGAAGAGCTCAAGATTTTCATTTCGTTATTCTTGAACGGGTACGACACGATCACTCTATGCGACAAAGATGGCAAAGCCCTGGTCCGCGCCCACAGCGACGAAGCCGGGGACGATATGTCCGATATGCGTACCATCTCCACTACGCTGGCGACTGGCCAAAGCCATAGCACGATCGAAAAAGACTCCCATTCCAGCCTGTCCGCCAGGGGCAGCGCCGCTGTCAGAGACATGGACGGCAATATCATCGGCGCGGTCGTATGCGGCAGGGATCTCAGCCTGCACCATTATATGGATGAAATCAAGGAGAGGATCGGCTGCGAAGTAACCATTTTTGAGTGGGATACCCGCCTGAACACGACCCTCATCGACGACAAAGGCGACCGGGTGATCGGGACGAAAGCAAGCGACGCCGTCGTCAGCGCCGTGCTTAACCAGAGGAAAAACTATCCGGTCAACATCGAGCTGTTTGGCAGTACCTACGCCGCGTATTATTCGCCCCTCATCGAGGAAGGCGACGTCGTCGGCATGTTGTTTACCGGGGTAAACATCAACGACACCCTGGCGCAGCAGAAAGCGATGCTGACCACGGTCCTCTACCCTTCCATCGGGCTGGGTTTATTAAGCATACTGCTCATTTTCCTGTACAGCCAGCTGGCGGTAAGCAGGCCGCTTAAGAAAATCAGCCTTTTTGCCGAGAAGATACGGTCGGGTGATCTTGGGATATCCACCGGCGAAGTATCCTCCCTGAACATACGTTCTTCAGACGAAGTAGGCGATCTGGCGAAAGCTCTGGGGGAGGCGTACAATCAGCTGCGCGGCTATATCGGCGAGATCAAGGAGCGCATGGAAGGCTTAGCCGGCGGCGACCTGGCTACGGTGAGCGCTTATGATTTCCAGGGGGATTTCGTACTCATCAGGGACTCCATCAACGGCATCGTGGATAATCTGAACCGGACCATGACCGATGTGAACTCCTCCGCCGGGCAGGTATCTACAGGGTCAAAGCAGGTGGCGGACGGGGCCCAGGCCCTGGCTCAGGGCTCTACCCAGCAGGCTGCTTCCATCGAGGAGCTGTCCGCTTCCATATCGGACATCGCGGAGAAAACCAAGGCCAACGCCGACAAGGCGGTGCGGGCCGCCGCCCTGGCGAACGCCATCACCGAAAACGCTTCCACAGGGAGCCGTCAGATGGACGAGATGATGTCCGCCGTGAAAGATATCAATACCGCCAGCCAGAACATCAGTAAAGTCATCAAGGTCATCGACGACATCGCTTTCCAAACGAACATCCTTGCCCTAAACGCGGCGGTGGAAGCCGCCAGGGCGGGCGAGCACGGGAAGGGCTTCGCCGTGGTGGCTGAAGAAGTGCGGAACCTGGCGGCCAAGAGCGCGGAAGCCGCCAAGGAAACAGGGGATATGATACAGAACTCCATGGCGAAAGCCGAGCTGGGCGCGAAGATAGCGGGGGAGACTGCGGAAAGCCTGACGGAAATCGTTTCCGGTATCACGGAGAGCACGCATATCGTGGCGGAGATCGCCCGTTCGTCGGAGGAGCAGACCCTGGCTATAACCCAAATCAACTCGGGCATAGATCAGGTCGCCCAGGTGGTGCAGCAAAACAGCGCCACCGCCGAGGAGAGCGCCGCCGCTTCCGAGGAGATGAGCGGGCAGTCCGACATGCTCAGCGGGCTTATCGCCCAATTTAAGCTCAGAGACGGGTCCGGGCCCTCCCGCGGCGGACGGCTGCCGTCGCCAGCCAAGTCCGCGCGGCTGATGCTGCCGGCGGAGGACGGCTTCGCGAACGACGGCGACGGCTGGAGCAACGACAAGTACTGACCCAAACAGCTGTAACGCACATAGAGAGAGCCTGCTTCCCGGCGGGCTTTCTTCATTTACAAACGCGGTAAGAAGTGGTAAGATACGGCAATGGAGATATCAAATTTCGGAGGTAATTAATGGAAAACCCAAAAGGCATCAACCCGGCTAACGATCTGACCCAGGGGGCGATCCTTCCCAAGCTGCTGAAGTTCGCCGTCCCGCTTATCATAGCCAATCTGGTCATGCAGCTTTATAATGTCGTGGATACCATAGTCATCGGGATTGCCGTAGGGGATCACGGCATAGCGGCGGTGGGCGTCAGCATGCCCGTCATGATGCTCTTCGGCGCGCTTTTCATGGGCGCCTCCATGGGGGGCAACATCGTCATATCCCAGATGTTTGGCGCGAAAAATATGGAGGGCTTGAATAAGGCCGTCAACACTACGGTGTTTATCGCCTTCATCATGGGCGTGTTCATCACAGGCGTGGGGATCATCTGTGTCCGCCCTTTGTTCAATCTGCTGAATACGCCGGCGGAAATCATCAACGACGCGGTGGTCTATCAGACCATCATCTTCGGGGGTACTGTAGGTAATTTGTTTTTCATGCTGGGCTCGGGCATGCTACGGGGCATGGGGGACAGCCGCTGGCCACTGTACGCGATGATCATCGCTACTTTGCTGAATGTGGTATTGGATACATTATTTGCCATCATACTGGACTGGGGCGTCGCGGGAGTCGCCTGGGCTACGCTCGGGGCGCAATTTGTGTCCGGTATCGTACTGCTCATGCGCATTAATACCGGCGCTTACGGGATGAAGATATCTTTTCGTAAAGTAATCAAGCCGGACGGCTTCACAGCAAGCCATATCATCAGGCTGGGCTTGCCAACCGGGCTGCAGGCTATGGCCATGTCCCTGGGCGGGCTCATCGTACAGAGGTTCGCCAACAACTTCGGCGCGGATTTCGTCACCGCCAACGCCGTCATCCAGCGCGTGGACGGCTTCGCCCTGATGCCCCTGATGGGCCTGGGCATGGCGACGACCACCTTCACCGGGCAAAATATAGGCGCAGGCGACCCGGACCGCGCGCGCAAAGGCGTATATGTCGCCCTGGGCACGATCCTATCCGTGGCGGTGGTCATGGGCGTGGTCATGTGGTTTGCCGGCGCCAGCCTGATGAAGATATTCAATGTGTCCGACCATGTGCTGGCGATAGGGCTGAAAGGCATACGCACCATCTGCTTCTTCTACGCCTTCATGGGCATGGAGCAGTGCCTGGCCGGCTCCCTGCGCGGCGCCGGCGCGGCGATGCCCCCTTTGATCAACAGCTTTGCCGCCCAGATCGTCCGCCTCTTAGCCGCGTACTACTTCGCCATCATCCCCTTGAATAAGGCCATCCAGGCGGCGGTGGACGCGGGGAAATTCGCCTCCTTCGAGCTGGCGAAAGCGGCCGGGGTCGGGATGGAAGGCTATATGCCTATGTACTTGACCATGGCTTTCGGCATGACCCTGGGGGCGCTCCTCAACTTCCTGTACTTCCGGTATGGCAACTGGCAGGACAAAGGCTTGGAGCAGAGGCGCGGCCCCGGCGGCTCCCCTATGCCCCAAGGCGCGCCGGTCGCGGCGGATGCGCCTGACCCGCAGCCGGAAGGCTGATATGGCTTATGTGACCATAGCCTTTTCGAAAGGCTTTGATTTAGACGAAAATGAATTCGTACGGGATATACCGGGTCCCGTCAGCCTTGCCTGCCTTCTGGGGGATAGGGCCGCGGCCCGGGCGCAGGGCATGCCGGACTGGCTCCTTGACGGGGACACAGGCCGGGTAGCGGACGCGGCGCTGGTCACCCTCAACGGCTGCCTGCTCGGCGCCCGGGACACGGACGCCGTCATGGTATCCCCGGGGGACAGATTGTATATCATGCCGGCTTTGACAGGAGGTTGAAGATTGATGATGTATGGACATATGGGCAAAGTGCTCATCGTAGACTTAAGCGAAGGAGCTTGCGAGGTACGGGACCTGGATCCCCGATGGGCAGGGGACTTCCTGAGCGGGCCGGCCCTCGGCGCCCGGTATCTATATGAGCTCATGCCCGCCCACACGCCGCCTTTCGCCCCGGAGAGCGTGGTGGGTTTCATCGCCGGCTACATGAACGGGACGAAATCTTTCATGGGCGGCAGGTACACCGTGGTCAGCAAGTCCCCCGTCACCGGCGGCTTCAACGACGCGAACGCAGGCGGGAGATTTGGCCCATACCTGAAGAAATCCGGGTTTGACGCCGTATTCGTCAAAGGCATAGCGGAGAAGCCCGTCTACATCTTCATCGACGACGGCAGGGTGGAGATCCGGGACGCCGCCGGCCTATGGGGGAAGACGACCCTTCATACGGAAGCCGTTCTCAGGGCGGAGATCGGCGGGGATGATTTCCGCGCCGCCCTCATCGGGCCGGCAGGGGAGCGCTTGTCCCATATGGCGGCGGTCATGAACGACGGGCACCGGGCTGCGGGCAGGGGCGGCGCAGGCGCCGTGATGGGCTCAAAGCGGCTGAAGGCGGTAGTCTGCCGCGGCTCCCATACGGTGGCGGTCAGCGAGCCGGAGGCGGTGGCTGAGATCAACCGCTCCTGGCAGGAGTTCGCGAAAGGCCGGGCAGCGGCGACCATACAGCCCTGGAGCTCCCACGGCACCGCCTCGAACTATGAGTCCTGCGTGGCCATGTCCGACGCCGGCATCAAGAACTGGGGCGGCCTCCCGGAGGAGCTGGACTACGAGACGCAGATATTACCCCTGACCGGCGCCGCCATGGACGCCGCCTACGGCGCGAAGAAGTACGCCTGCGACTCCTGCCCCGTCGGCTGCGGCGCCATCCTTCACATCAGGAGCGGGAGCCATGATTACGAGTCCGCCCGCCCGGAGTACGAGACCCTGGGGGCTTTCGGCAGCATGCTCCTCAACGGGGATGCGGATGCGGTGAATCTGTGCAATTATTACTGCAACGAGTACGGCTACGACACCATCTCCATGGGCGGGACCCTGGCGTGGCTCATGGAGTGTTATGAACATAAGCTGTTTACCCTGGAGGAGCTGGACGGCATAGACTTGACCTGGGGGAACGCGGAAGCCATCGTCCGGATGACCAGGCGGATCTGCGAGCATAAGGGGATAGGCGTCGCCCTGGGCAGCGCTTCGGTGAAGGCGGCGGAGCTCCTGGGGCGGGGCGCGGAGTACTTATGCGTCGCCGGGGGCATAGAGATCCCCCATCATTGCGGCAGAAATAATCCCGCTATGGCAAGGACTTTTCAGTACGACCCCACCCCGGGCAGGCATGTGAAGGGCGGCAGAGGCGCCGGCTTCGGCTTCGGCCCACCCGAGGTCAAGTATGTCTACGAAGATACGGGGGAAGCGGACAAGGCCGGGGTCATCAACGCGGAATTTGACAATATGTCCGGGTTCTGCCACTTCGCTTTCCTGATGCACCGCACGGCCAAGTTCAAATATCTGGACGCGGTCTCCGGCCATAAGTACTCCCAGGAGGAGATAGACAACCTGGGTCTGCGGTCCTTCGCCATGCGTTGCGCTTTTAACCTGAGGGAAGGCAAGCGCCGGAAGGACTATACGATATCCGACAGGAATGTGGGCAAGCCCCCCCTGGAGGGCGGCCCGCTGAAAGGGGTCACCGTGGACAACGAAAAGCTGGGGGATAATTTCTTCGAAGCCATGGGATGGGACGTAGAGACGGGGGCGCCCACGCTGGAGTTCCTGGAGAAGGTAGGCGGGCTGGACGCGGTGATCAGGGATCTGTACCCGGAAGGGCGGAGAGGCGGTAAATGATGGACTATTCGGAATACATCCGGCTGCATACGATGGCGAACGGCGTCAAGATCATCACGGAGAGGATACCCGGGGTGAAATCCTGCTCCCTGGGCTTCTGGGTCGGGACCGGCTCCCGCATGGAGCGGAAAGAAGAGCAGGGCGTCACCCATTTCATCGAACATCTGCTTTTTAAAGGCACGGAGAAGCGCACGGCGAGGGACATCGCGGAGTCCCTGGATTCCGTAGGGGGCCAGCTCAACGCCTTCACGGCGAAGGAGATGACCTGCTACTATGCCAGGGTGATGGAGGAGCACCTTCCCCTGGCTTCCGAAGTGCTCACGGATATGCTGTTTCATTCCACTTTCGCTACGGAGCTCATGGATAAGGAAAGAGGCGTGATCAAGGAAGAGATCAGCATGTACGAGGACTCCCCGGACGAGCTCATCCACGACGTCTTCCTGGAAGCCGCGTGGCCGGACAACCCTTTGGGCACGCCTATCCTCGGCACAGCGGAATCCCTGGACCAAATCGACAGGGATATGGTTCGCCGCTATATCGAGAGGCAGTATGTGCCCGAACGCATTGTCATCGCCTGCGCCGGCTCCTTGGAGCATGAGCGCGTCGTCGAGCTGCTGGCCCCCGTCTTCGAAGGGCTGAAGCAGGTGAAGCAGCCTGCCCTGGCCCCCGCGCCCAGCGCCCTTTCCGGCGAGGACGCCCGCCTGACGAAAGATATCGGACAGGTACAGATATGCCTCGGCACAAGGGGCATATCTGCGCCGGACGAGCGGAACTACCCCTTATATGTGCTGAACAACGTGCTGGGGGGCGGGCTTTCTTCCCGGCTTGTACAGACGATACGGGAGGAGAGGGGGCTCGCCTACTCCACGTATTCGTTCAACAGCGCCTTCTCCGACGCCGGTATATTCGCCCTCTGCGCCGGGACCTCGCCCCAGACCGCAGAGCTTGTCGTCGAACTAATGCGCCGGGAGATGGAGCTGCTCAGGAAAGAGGGTATATCGGAAGAAGAACTCAAACGGGCGAAGGAGCAGGTGAGGGGCAGCCTTTATATGGGGCTGGAAAGCGTGAGCAACCGGATGAACCGCCTGGGCAGGAACCTGCTGCTCCTCGATAGGGTCATCCCGCCGGAAGCCACCATGGAGAAGGTGGACGCCGTCGTCCGGGAAGATATACCGGACTTGGCTGAATATTTATTTGACGGGCCGCAAGTCTTAGCCACCATCGGCCCATCTGTACCATCACAAGGAGGATAATCAATGCCAAAAGCACAGACCCCCCTGCAGCTCATCCCACTGGGCGGCATGGGGGAAATCGGAAAGAATATGACAGCCTTTCGCTACGAAGACGAAATGTTCCTCGTGGACGCCGGGCTTATGTTTCCCGGCGATGAAATGCTGGGGATAGACATCGTGATACCGGACTTTTCCTATCTGCTGGAGAATAAAGACGATTTAGTGGGGATTTGCCTGACCCACGGCCATGAAGACCACATCGGCGCCATGCCGTACGTACTGCGCGAGCTGGAGACGCCGGTATACGGCAGCAGGTTTACCATAGCTCTTCTGCAGGAGAAAGCGAAGGAGTATGGCTTTTCCGGCGCGAACCTCAATGTGGTCAAGCCCAGAAGCACCATGAAGCTGGGCAAGCACTTTCAGGTGGAGTTCTTCCGGGTCACCCACAGTATACCCGGATGCTTCGGCCTCGCGATCACGACCCCGGTGGGAACCGTCGTGCATACGGGGGATTTCAAAATCGACCAGACCCCGGTGGACGGCGAGACCATGGATTTCGGGCGGCTGGCTGAGTTGGGCAAGCGGGGCGTGCTCCTGCTCATGTCCGACAGCACTAATGTAGAGAGGGAGGGCTTCACCCGTTCGGAAAAAGAAGTGGGGGCGGTACTGAAAAACGTCTTTGGCCGCAGCGACGGGAGAATCATACTGGCGACCTTCGCCTCCAATGTCCACCGCATCCAGCAGGTGGTGGACGCCGCGGTCATGCATAACCGGAAGATAGCGGTCATGGGGCGGAGCATGATCAATGTAGTGGGTATCGCCCAGGAACTCCAGTATCTGAAGGTACCGGAAAACACCCTCATCGAGCTTGAAGAGATCGAGCGTTACCCGAAAAACCGCGTGGTGGTCGTCTGCACCGGCAGCCAGGGGGAGCCTTTGTCCGCCCTGAGCCGCATGGCTCACGACGAGCACAGACAGATAGAGATCATGCCCGGGGATACGGTCATCATCTCCGCTTCGCCCATACCGGGGAACGAGAAGACCGTCAGCAGGACTGTGGATCAGCTCTACCGCCTGGGGGCCGAGGTCATCCATGAGACCGCCACGGGGGTCCATACCTCCGGCCACGGGAGCCAGGAGGAGCAGAAGATGATGCTCAACGTGGTCAAGCCCAAGTTTTTCGTACCGGTCCACGGGGAGTACCGGCATCTGGTCAAGCACGCCCAACTGGCCAATCGGCTGGGTATGCCCAGCAAGAATATATTTGTCGGGGAAAACGGGCAGATCATCGAGTTCACCAAGGACAAGGGCGCCCTCACGGGCAAAGTGACCGCGGGGCAGATACTGGTGGACGGGCTTGGGGTAGGCGACGTGGGCAACGTCGTCCTAAGGGACCGCAAGCAGCTTTCGGAGGAAGGCATCATGATCGTCGTCCTGGGCATCGACCGGGCTTCCCATACGGTGACCGCCGGGCCGGACATCGTGTCCAGAGGTTTTGTCTACGTTAAGGAAGCGGACGCCCTGATGGAAGAGGCGAAGAAAAAAGTCCTGTCGGTGCTGGATCGCTGCGAAGAAAAACACATCAGCGACTGGGCGGGGATCAAATCCCAGATCCGGGAAGGACTGAGCCGGTTCCTCTATGAGAAGACCAGACGCCGCCCGATGATCATCCCCATCGTGCTGGAAATGAATTGAGGGCAGCGCGGCATATCATATCACGTCACGTCACAGGAGGCGCAGATGGCCCGCCCGGTAAAGAAAACAACGACGTCGAAAAAAGAGAACATGCGTTCTGAACTAAAACAGGATCTGATTGCCATCGCCCTTTTCGCGGCGGGTATATTCCTTGCTTTATGCCTCTGGCTGGCGCCGGGCAGCAGGGAAAGCAACCTCTTTGGGGCGCTGGGCTTCGGCATCTATCAGGCCATACAGCGCTTGTTTGGCCAGGGCAAGTGGTTCCCAGCCATATCCCTTGTCCTTCTGGGCGCCGGGGGATGGCTTAAGGCCGGGCGGCCCGGCAAGATACTCTACGCCGCTTACATCGCTGTCACCTGCTCCGGCTGCGCCATCATGCACTTGAGCCTGCCGGAAGAGCGTCAAGTGTTCGCCGTGGGGCTGGAAGGCGCCGGCGGCGGTATCATCGGCGGCGCCCTGGTCCATGGGAGCAGGCTTCTCATCGGCTCCACCGGCAGCTGGATACTGTACATCGCCCTGGTAGCCGCCTCCATCCTTATCATCACCGGCAAGACCATACGCGAGCTCCTCAGCGACGCCGGAGGGAAGGCGAAGTCCATCGCCCAAACCGCGCAAAGCGGCTTTTCCCGCCTGGCGGGCCTGGGCGAAGATAAAACGGGCAAGCGGGGACCCGACGTGATAAGCAGCTTGAATCTGCCTACCAATACAGAGCTCCAGGCGGATAAGCAGGAGTATGCCCAAAGCCGGGGCATACCCTTCCGCGCCCCTGCGGGGGAGCGGGCGGAGGGGCAGGGCGCCCGGCAGCCGGGTGAGGGGCCAAAGGATGATCCCGCCGCCCCATCCACCGCCGTATCCCTCGCCGCAGCCGGGGGGCGGGCGGGCAGGCGGAAGAAAGCGGAAGACGGGCAGCCGGACGACGGGGAACTCCTTCCGGCAGAGAGGGGCGCGCGCCCGGCGAAAGGTCAGCAGGCCTATCAGACGCCGGGGCTAAGCCTTCTGCGAGCCGGCCCGAAGGCAGCAGGCCAGCGTCAGAGTAAGGTCGTAAGCGAAAATGTACGTATACTGGAGAAGACCTTGTCTGACTTCGGCGTGAAAGCCGTGGTCACCCAGGTCAACCGTGGGCCCAGCATCACCCGGTACGAGCTGCAGCCGGCGCCGGGCGTGAAGGTCAGCCGGATCACCAGCCTTTCGGACGACATAGCCTTAGCCCTGGCGGCGTCAAATATACGGATAGAGGCGCCCATACCGGGCAAGGCCGCCGTGGGGATAGAGGTGCCCAATGAAGAAAGGGCCATGGTCAGCCTGCGGGAGATACTGGAAGACCCGGCTTACACCAAGTCTAAGTCCAAGCTGACCTTCGCCCTGGGCAGGGATATCGCCGGGGCCTCCATCGTGGCCGACCTGGCTAAGATGCCCCATCTGCTCATCGCCGGGGCTACGGGGGCGGGGAAGAGCGTCTGCATCAATTCCCTCATCGTAAGCCTGCTGATATCCACCAGGCCGGATGAAGTCAAACTGATGATGGTGGATCCGAAAATGGTGGAGCTCACCGTCTACAACGACATCCCCCATTTGATTTATCCCGTGGTCACAGAGCCGAAAAAAGCCGCGAAAGCCCTTCGCTGGGCGGTCCATGAGATGGAGAGGCGCTACGACGCCTTCGCCGAAGCGGGGGTGAGGGACATAAGCGGCTACAATGCCTGGCTGGCCCAGCGGGAAGATACGGACAAGCCCGATACTATGCCTTTCATCGTCATCATCATCGACGAGCTGGCCGACCTTATGATGGTGGCTTCGACGGCTGTGGAGGAGTCCATCAGCCGGTTGGCGGCTATGGCAAGGGCGGCGGGTATGCATATCGTAGTGGCGACCCAGCGGCCCAGCGTAGACGTCATCACCGGCGTGATCAAGGCGAATATCCCCTCACGCATCGCTTTCGCCGTATCCTCCCAGACGGACTCCCGGGTGATCCTGGACGCCGCGGGGGCGGAAAAGCTGCTGGGGAAAGGCGACATGCTGTATTCCACCCTGGAAAACCCGAAGCCGGTGAGGGTGCAGGGCGTGTATGTATCCGATCAGGAAATCGAGAATGTGACGGATTTCATCAAATCAGCCAATGCCCGGGCGGACTATCTGGACGATGAAAACATACAGGTCGCGGACGACCAAAACGAGGAAAACGAAGAGCTGGACGTTTTGCTGCCGGAAGCCGCCCGTATCTTTATCGAAAGCGGGCAAGCCTCCATCTCCCTCCTGCAAAGGAGGCTGAGGATTGGATATACACGGGCCGCCAGGATCATCGACCAGATGGAGCAGCAGGGGATCGTCGGTGGCTTCGAAGGCAGCAAGGCCCGGGCGATACGCATGACCATGGCGCAGTACGAAGAGCGCTTCGGCACGGGGCAGTGACCGGCGGCGAGTTAGTTGCTATTCACGGGAGTGGGAACCCGGGGTGTGGCTGTTTGCACGCGATGGATTGAACGGCTTCGTCGACCGGCGGCGCGGCGTATGAACATTGCGTGATTTGTGCCCCTGCCCGCCGAAAACGCCCACTTTTTTCATCTCTTTTGTGTTATAATTATATCAAGCGAATTTACGGAAATGGCCGGGGGAGCAACCAATGGAGGGTATAGGCGGGATTCTTCGGGACGCCCGGGAACGAAAAGACGCCACATTTGAGCAGATAGAAGAAGCGACAAAAATCAAAAAGCGCTATTTGCTGGCTTTGGAGCTGGAAGAATGGGATCAGCTCCCCGGCAAAGTATACGCGAAGGGCTTTCTGCGTACTTACGCGCGCTTTCTGGGCTTGGACGACCAATCCCTGAGCGATTTGTTTGAACTGGCCATGGCGGGCAAAGATAAGGAGCAAACCAAGGAGCCCGTCAAGGCCGCGCCTCAAGCTGAAGAGCAGCCGCCGAAAGCCAGGCCGAAAAAAAAGCGCCGCGAAGTCGATTTGCATAATAAGCCTAAGATCAAGATGATCTATATCCTCTGCCTTTTGTCGGCGCTCGTCCTGGCTTTCTGCATATGGGCGTACCAGACCTACCATCAGGAGCCCATCGAAGCGGAGAAGCCGCCGACCCAGCATATCGTGCTGCCTCAGCCGGAGCCTAAGCCGGTCGTGGTAGAGGAGCCCGAGCCGGAGCCTGTCGTGCTTACCTCCATCACCCTTCAGCTGACGGCGACCGAGGCCTGCTGGCTGAGACTGAAGGACCAGGGGGAGCAGATCTATGAGAATACCATGCGCGGCGGGGACGTCCTTGAGTTTGCCGAGCTGAAGGAGATCGAGATCCGGCTGGGTAATGCCGGGGGCGTGGTGATGACGCTAAACGGCTTGGAGCTTCCATTGATGGGGAAATCCGGCCAAATCGTGACAAAATACTTCTCCATCGCCGACGGCGTCATGTACGACGACGAGACCGGCGAAGCATTATCCTGATGGGGCGGCCCTTACTTTTCCTGGAGACTCTGGGATGCCCGAAGAACCAGGCCGACAGCCGCCAGGTCAGGGGGAAACTCCTTGAGGAAGGCTATGCCTTCACGGATGAGCCGCAGGACGCCGAGATCATTCTCCTGAATACCTGCGGCTTTATCGATGAAGCGAAAGAAGAGTCGATACAAGCCATACTGCGCCTGTCCCGCTGGAAGAAAAAAGGCCGGTGCCGTTTCCTGGCCGTGATGGGCTGCCTCCCCCAGAAGTATGGCAGTGAGCTTGAGGAAGCCCTGCCAGAAGCAGACCTGCTTCTGGGGGTCAACGACTGGGAGGCCCTGAGCAAGCGGCTGGGGGAGTACGCGGAGCGAAAGGCCCCGGCTGTGAAGCCGGAGATAATGCCGCCGGAGCCGGGCCTGTACCGCGCCCGGTGGTCGGTGATGGAAAAGAGCAGCCCGGCGGACTATATTAAAATCGCAGAGGGCTGCCACCATCGATGCACCTTCTGCGCCATACCCCAGATCAGGGGCGGATACCGCAGCAGGACGCCGGAGGATATCATCGCGGAAGCCGCGGCCAGGGCGGCGCACGGCCTCCGCGAGGCGGTGCTGGTTGCCCAGGACACCGGAGCTTACGGAAGGGATCTCCATCCCGCCTCAAGCCTGGCGGAGCTGGTCGGGAGCCTGTGCGCCGTGGAGGGCTTACTGAGGATACGAATCATGTATTGCTATCCGGAAGAAGTGAGCGACGAGCTCATCGAGGCCATGAAGCACCCGAAGGTCTGCCCTTATCTGGATATGCCCATGCAGCATGTAGACGACGACGTCCTCCGCCGCATGGGGAGGGGACTGGGTAGCGAAGAGCTCAAAGGGGCCGTCCGCAGGCTGAGGGAAAGCTTGCCGGAGGTCGCCATCCGCACGACGCTCATGGTAGGCTTCCCGGGGGAAACAGAAGAAGCTTTCCGGTCTTTACTGGGCTTCCTGGACGAATACCGCCTTGAGCGGGTGGGGTTCTTCGCCTTCTCCCCCCAGCCGGGCACGCCGGCGGAAAGCTTACCGGGGCAGGTGGACGAGGAAATCAAAGAGAGGCGCCTGGAGGCGGCCCAGCTCAAACAGGCGCGGATACTCGCCCAAAGGAACGATTCCCTGGTGGGGAGGGTCATCCCCGTGATGATAGACGAAGAGACCGGCATGTCGGCGGGCAGGCGGTACTACGAAGGCCGCGGCCCCTGGGACGCCCCGGAGATCGACGGTTTGGTCGGCTTCGGCAGCGAGGAAGCCCTGGCGCAGGGCTGCCTGGTCAATGTAAGGATCACCCATAGCGGGGACTATATATTATCAGGAGAGATCGCAGATGAACCTTGCCAATAAACTGACGATCCTAAGGATCGCCATGATCCCTGTATTTATGATTTTTGCGCTGGCGGATATGCCCTACGGCAGGCTGGTGGCGGCGGCTGTATTTGTCCTGGCGTCGGTCACGGACGCCATGGACGGGTATATAGCCAGGAAGCGCAAAGAGATCACCAACCTGGGCAAGCTTATGGACCCCCTGGCGGATAAGCTCCTGGTGGCGGCCGCCCTTGTCGCCCTGGTACAGGCGGGCCTCATCTCTTCCTGGTTCGCCGTCATCATCATCGGCAGGGAGTTTCTGGTCACGGGGCTCAGGGGGATAGCCGCCGCCGAAGGCATCGTCATCGCCGCGAGCAACCTGGCTAAGCTGAAGACGATAATCCAGATCGTCGCCTTGTCCATGCTGCTGCTGGACGAGTACTTCCTGGCCCTGGCAGGCTTCTCCCCCGGCATATGGGCGCTGTACCTGGCCGTGATTTTTACCGTCTATACAGGGTACGATTACGTCGTGAAGACTTTCGCCCAGATCAAGATGTCCTGAGATAAATAATACTTGACATATATGTAATAATATGGCATACTTGAAAAAAGCGAATGATGCGGGAGGTTTATAAAATGGAGCTGAAAGAAAAGATGGACCCCAAGAAGAGCAATGCCCTGGAAGCGGCGCTGGCCGGGATCGAGCGGCAGTTTGGCAAAGGGTCTATCATGCGCCTCGGGGAAGCCAGCGGCAGGATGCAGGTGGATACCGTGTCTTCCGGGATACTCAGCCTGGATCTGGCCCTTGGCGTGGGCGGCGTGCCCCGGGGGAGGATAGTGGAGATATTTGGACCGGAGTCCGGCGGGAAGACCACAGTGGCCTTGCATATCGTATCGGAAGTGCAGAAAGCGGGAGGCATAGCCGCTTTCATCGACGCGGAGCACGCGCTGGACCCGCAGTACGCGGCAAGGCTGGGCGTCAACATAGACGAAATGCTCATCTCGCAGCCGGATACGGGGGAGCAGGCTTTGGAGATATGCGAAGCCCTGGTCAGGAGCGGCGCCGTGGACGTGGTGGTCATCGACTCGGTGGCTGCCCTGGTACCCAGACAGGAGATCGAAGGGGATATGGGCGACCCCCATGTGGGGCTCCAGGCCAGGCTCATGTCCCAGGCCCTGCGCAAGCTCACCGGCGCGGTGGGCAAGTCGAAGACCATATGCGTATTCATCAACCAAATCAGGGAGAAGGTAGGGGTAGTCTACGGCAGCCCGGAGACCACCAGCGGCGGCAGGGCGCTGAAGTTCTACTCCTCCGTGCGTCTGGAGGTCCGCAAGGGCGAGGCTATCAAGCAAGGCTCAGACGTGATCGGGAGCAAGACGAAGGTCAAGGTAGTGAAGAATAAGGTCGCCCCGCCTTTCAAGCAGGCGGAGTTCGACATCATGTACGGCTTGGGCGTATCCCGGGAAGGCTGCGTGCTGGATATCGCCGCGGAGCAGGATATCGTCAAGCGCAGCGGTACCTGGTATGCTTACGCGGACAACCGCATTGGCCAGGGCAGGGAAAACGCCAAGCAGTATCTGAAAGAGAACCCGGCGGTCATGAAAGAGATCGAGGATATGGTCAGGGAGAGCTTCCAGCCGGGCGCCGCCAAGGCAAAAGCCCCTGACGCCGGATCCGAAGCGGACGAGGCGGAAGAAGAAGAATAGCTGTTTCAGAGGTTGTCACGCAAAGAGGCTATTATTGCTAAAGCGGCATTGCGGCGCGGGTTGATCAGACACGAATTTGGCATGAAGACGGAGACTTAGAAAAATCATGGACGATTTTTCAGGCGGAGGCCGACACGAAGTCGGCTCGACGCCGATAAGTCGGAGTAAAACATGGCATCAAGGTGTTTTTTCGCAACAAATAGCAGCCGCTGGGCGGTGATAGCCTCTTTGCTGATAGATTTCTGAATAAAGCTGCATTGCGGTGCGGGTTGATCAGACACGAATTTGGCTTTCGTCCGCTTTGCTACTTGACAGCCATTGTTTATCATCGTAAAATAATTTTGAAATAAGCCGATATCTGCTTGATGATGATAGATTGGATAGCCGCAGGCTCCTATCCTATATTGATCTTGATTAGGGTTTTTCCCTTCTCCGGTTTAAAGTTGTATATGATAGTGACAAAGAGCTTTAAAGAGTGATTCGTATTGCGTGACATGTCTAACTATGCATCGGGCGGAAGCAGGCCGGTTTCAACCAGCCTGTTTTTTTATTTCAATATTTGAATTAGACACGAGAAAGCAAAGAGAAAGGAGGAGAAACATGCCATCATTTTTTACGGCGTTGATCATGGTCGTCGTGGCGGTCGTGGCCCTGGCTGCCGGCGTGCTCATCGGTTATGTCGTCCGGAAAAACGTCGCCGAGGGTAAGATGAACGCGGCGGAGGAGCAGTCGGCGAAGATATTGGACGAAGCGCGCAAAGCCGCCGAAGGGGTCAAGAAAGAGACCCTCGTCGAAGCGAAGGAAGAAGCATACAAATTAAAAAACGACATGGAGCAGGAGATCCGCGAGAGGCGAAACGAGGCGCAGAGGCAGGAGCGCCGCCTGGTCCAGAAAGAAGAGACCCTGGACCGTAAAGCGGAGCAGATGGAAAAGAAGGAAGAAGCGCTGCAGAATGCGGAACAGGAGCTTGGCAGGCAGAAGAAAAACCTCAACGAGCTGCTGGAGAAGCAGATGCAGGAGCTGGAACGCATCTCCGGGCTTTCCTTCGAGCAGGCGAAAGAGCTGTTATTGAGCCGCGTAGAATCCGAGATCAAGCATGAAACCGCGATGATCATCAAAGAAAATGAAAACCAGGTCCGGGAAGAGAGCGACAGGCGGGCGAGAAACGTCATATCCCTTGCTATACAGCGCTGCGCCGCGGACCATGTGGCGGAGACCACCGTCTCCGTTGTGGCCTTGCCCAATGACGAGATGAAGGGCAGGATCATCGGCAGGGAAGGGCGCAACATCCGCACCTTGGAGACCCTGACCGGCATCGACCTGATCATCGACGATACCCCTGAAGCTGTCATCTTATCCGGATTTGACCCCGTGAGGAGGGAAGTCGCCAGGATATCCCTGGAGAAGCTCATCCTGGACGGGCGCATCCATCCGGGACGCATCGAGGAAATGGTCGAGAAAGCCAAGAAGGAAGTGGAGCAGAGCATACGGGAAGAAGGCGAACAGGCTACCTTCGAAACCGGCGTAAACGGGCTTCACTCCGAGTTGGTCCGGCTGCTCGGGCGGCTCCGCTACCGGACAAGTTATGGGCAAAACGTACTGAAACACTCCATCGAGGTGGCCCATCTCGCCGGGATCATGGCGGCGGAGATCGGCGCCGACGTAGCCCTGGCTAAGCGCTCGGGGCTGCTCCACGATATCGGCAAGGCCATCGACCACGAGGTGGAAGGCTCCCATACCGTCATCGGCGCGGACCTGTCGAAGAAGTACAAAGAGACGGAAGACGTCATACACGGGATAGCCGCCCACCATGGGGACGAGCCCTTCCGCTCCGTAGAGGCCGTGCTGGTCTCGGCGGCGGACGCCATATCCGCGGCGAGGCCGGGCGCGAGGCGCGAGACCCTGGAAGCTTACATCAAGAGGCTTGAGAAGCTGGAGGAGATCGCCAACTCATTCGAAGGCGTGGATAAGTCTTACGCCATACAGGCAGGCCGTGAGATAAGGATCATCGTCAAGCCGGATAAGGTAGACGACGCCGGTTCGGCCCTCATCGCCAGGGAGATCGTGAAGCAGATCGAGGGGAATATGGAGTATCCGGGGCAGATACGGGTCGTCGTGATAAGGGAGACCCGAGCCGTGGATCACGCGAAATAAGGTTGGCCCTATCGCGTCCCCTGTTCCGCCAGCATGCGCCGAACAGGGGACTGTGTTTTGGAGTGAGTATATGCTTTCCATCTTGTTCATCGGCGACGTCGTGGGCAAACCGGGACGCGTCTTCATGGGGAAGCGGCTGCCGGCGCTGATCGGCCGCTACCAGCCGGACATGGTCATTGCCAACGGGGAGAACGCCGCCGGGGGGAAAGGCATCACCGAATCGGTGGCGGAGGAGTTCTTCCGCCTGGGCGTAGATATCATCACCTTGGGGAACCATGCCTGGGACAATCGTGAGGCCCAGAGCTTCATCGGCAGCCAGCCGAGGCTTGTACGCCCGGCGAACTATCCCGAAGGCGCGCCCGGCAAGGGCTGGGCAATCCACGAGGTGCGCCCGGGCATGAGGCCGATAGCCGTGGTCAATCTCATGGGCCGTACGTTTATGAACGCGCTGGACTGCCCCTTTCAGGCATTCGACCGGGTGCTGCCGGAGATATGCCAGTCTACGCCGGGGGATAAGCCCCCCATCGTCTTCGTGGATTTCCACGCCGAGGCCACTTCGGAAAAGGAAGCCATGGGCTTCTACCTGGCGCAAAGAGCCGTCGCGGTGGTCGGTACCCATACCCATGTGCAGACGGCGGACGAGCGTTTACTTCCCGGCGGCGCGGCGTATATCACCGACGCGGGCATGACGGGCACGAGGGATTCCGTGCTTGGCGTAGACCCGGAGATCATGATACGGCATTTTCTCAGCCGTATGCCCGTACGCCACGAGCTTGCGGAAGGGCCGGCGATCCTGTCGGGGGTGCTGGTCCGGGCAGACGAAAGCACGGGAAAAGCTACGGAAATCATCCGCATCGCCGAGTTGGAGAGGTAAGGTATGGAGCCTCTACGCTTCGCTTTTCATTACTTCACTAACCTGCCCTCGCCGGGCGAGCCCGACTGGAATGAAAAAACGGCTGCCGCTTCACTGGCCTGGCTGCCTTTGACCGGGCTGATCCTGGGCATGTGCCTGGCGGCTCTGGGGTTAGCTTTCATCAGCGTTGGTTTCCCCCAATACCCATTGCTGAGGGCCATGCTCATCGCCGCTCTGGAGTTGTGGATAGGCGGCGCGCGTTTCGTCGCCGGCTTCAGCCGTTCCTGCGACGGCTTGTTTTCCGGGCTGGGTAAGGCACGGAGCCTGGATATCATCAAGGAGAGCCACACCGGCACGCCGGGCGCTTTGGCCCTGGCGGCCTACCTGCCCGCCAAGCTGCTTCTGCTTACGGAGCTATCCTATAGTACGGGGGACTTCATCTTCCTGCTGCTCTTCTACCCCTGCTGGGCCCGCTGGGCAGCGAGCTTCGCCGCCTGCCAGTACCCGGCTGCCCAAGAAGAAGGCATGGCGTATTTTTTTAAAACGGGGCAGAAGCCTGTCTATATCATCTTAAGTAGCGCGTTTGTATTGCTGGCCCTCATCGTCATGCCGCGTTTCTTCTACCCGGCGGCCCTGGTTTCCTTCGTCGCCGTCCTGTTTGGCTGCTCCCAGGTACAGATGAGGCTGGGGGGGCAGACGGAAGAGACCTTCGGGTTCGCGGCTATCGTGGCGGAATTGTCTTTTCTCCTCTTTGCCGTCATATCCGCCGCCGCGTTCACCTTTATCTGACATAAAGCCTGAAACGAGGTAAGAAAAAATGCAGTTGATCTATATCGTCAGGCACGGTGAGACCGATTGGAACAAATTCCGGAAGTATCAGGGGCAGACGGACGTCCCCATGAATGAAGCCGGCAGATCCCAGGCCGCGGCTTTAGCTGAAAAGCTCAGAGGCGTGCTTCCATTTGACCGGGTTGTCGCCAGCGATCTTTCCCGGGCGGTAGAGACAGCCAGGATCATTTGCGGCGGCTTCGATATCCCTATCCACACGGATAAAGGCTTTCGGGAGATAGACTTTGGCCAGTGGGAAGGGCTGGACATGAAAGCCATAGAAGAGCGCTGGCCAGGGCGGCTGCAGGAATGGTTTACCAACGGCAGGCTGAACGTCCCCGGCGGGGAGACGGAAGAACAATTGTTCGAGCGGGTCTGGGGGAGCTTCCGGCATTGGGCGGACATGACGGATTATCAGAAAATGGCTATCGTATGCCACGGCGGCACTAGCGGCGTGCTTATCAGCAGCGTCAAAGGCAGGCCGCTCCATGAGATGAGCCGTTATATGCTGAAGAATATGGGGGTGTGCGTCGTCGCCGTAGAGGGACCGGGGCGATACGCCATCGAAGAGATGGGGGAGCTGCTGCGTTAGGCTCTTGACCGATACGGGAATTATACATATAATGAATAAATGGATTTTCCGAGAAAGAAGGCTTCATGGTTATGCTTACCGGGGACGAGATCAGGGAACGTTTTTTACAATATTTTGAAAACAAAGGCCACACCAGGGTGGCGAGCTCATCGCTGGTCCCGTTTCAGGACCCCACCCTTTTATTTACGAACGCCGGGATGAACCAGTTCAAGGACGTATTTCTCGGCCTGGAGAAAAGGCCCTACATCCGGGCTACCACCGCGCAAAAGTGCGTAAGGGCCGGGGGCAAGCACAACGATTTGGATACAGTAGGGCGCACGGCGCGGCACCACACCTTCTTCGAGATGCTGGGTAATTTCTCCTTTGGCGACTACTTCAAAGACGACGCCATCCGCTACGCCTGGGAGTTCCTCACTGTGGAAATGGGCCTGCCCAGGGAGCAGCTCTATATCACCATCTACACGGACGATGACGAGGCGGAAGCCCTCTGGCTGAAAAATTCTACGGTGCCCCAGGAGCGCATCATCCGCCTGGGCGAGAAAGATAATTTCTGGGCCATGGGCGATACGGGCCCTTGCGGCCCCTGCAGCGAGATACATATCGACCGCGGGGAAAAATATGCTTGCGGCCCAGACTGCGGCATAGGGAAATGCGACTGTGACCGTTTCCTGGAAATATGGAATCTGGTCTTTATGCAGTACAACCGTGACGCGGAAGGGAATATGACCCCCTTGCCCAAGCCCAGTATCGACACGGGCATGGGCCTTGAGCGCGTGGCTGCCGTCGTACAGGACGTGGAATCCAACTACGACACGGATATCATGGTCACAATCATGAAAGCGGTAGAGGACATCTGCGGCAAGCCTTACTACAGAGATATGAGGGGCTTCCCCTTCCGGGTGATCGCCGACCATATACGTTCCTGCACATTCCTCATCAGCGACGGCGTGCTGCCCAGCAACGAAGGCCGGGGTTATGTGCTCCGCCGGATACTCAGGCGGGCGATACGCTTCGGCAGGGTTCTGGGCATAGTGGAGCCTTTCATGCACAAGCTGGTGGAGACAGTGGTCCGGCAGATGGGCGGCGCTTATCCCGAACTGCTCCGAAATCAGGAATCCGTCGCCCAGGTCATCAGAAGGGAAGAAGACCGTTTCCAGAACACCATCGACGCGGGCATCAGCATGGCCCAGGACATCATACGGAAAGCCCGGGAAGACGGGCTGAACATCATCGGCGGGCAGCAGGTGTTCAAGCTGTACGACACCTTCGGCTTCCCCTTCGACCTGTCCCAGGACATCGCCGAAGAAGCCGGACTTGCCATAGACCGGGAAGGCTTCGAAGCCGCCATGGAGCGGCAGCGGCAGCAGTCCAAGGATGCGAGGAAAGAGGAGAACGCCTTCGACCTGGCTCTGCTGGTCAACCGGCTGAGCCAGGGGGCGGCCACGGAGTTTGTCGGCTATGACGCGTTGACGACGCAAGCCGTAGCCGACGCCCTCATCCGCGATGACGAGCTGGTGGACGCGGCAAATGAAGGGGAGACTGTACTGATGGTATTCCCCAAGACCCCCTTTTACGCGGAAAGCGGCGGGCAGACCGCGGATACAGGCGTGATCGCCGGAAGCAACGGGAGCGTGGAAGTCGGCGCCGTGACCCGGCTGCCCGACGGCAGGGTGGTCCACGAAGGCCTGGTGCACGGGCAGATACGCGCGGGGGAGACCTTTTCCTTGCGCGTTGATGAAGACGACCGCCGGATGACGCAGACGAACCACAGCGCTACCCACCTGCTGCATAAAGCTTTACAGGAAGTGCTGGGCAGCCACGTAGCCCAGGCGGGGTCCCTGGTGAATCCCTACCGCCTACGTTTCGACTTCACCCATCCCACCGCCATGACCCATGAGCAATGGAAAGAAGTAGAGCGGAGGGTGAACCGGGCCATCAACGCCGGCTACCCCATCGTGACGGAGACGATGGCCAGGGAAGAAGCCGAAAAGCAGGGGGCGACAGCGTTATTTGGCGAGAAATACGGCGACATGGTTCGCGTGGTCTCCATGGGGGGCTACAGCAAGGAACTGTGCGGCGGTACCCATATGCGCAATACTTCATTCATCGGCGTATTTAAAATCGTGGGCGAAGGCGCGGTCAGCGCCGGGGTGAGGCGCATCGAAGCCCTCACGGGGGCTAACGTCCTTAGCCTGCTGGAGGAGATGGAGTATGGGATCAGAAGCATGGCGGACATGCTGAAGGTACCGGCGGAGGCCATGGAGAAGAGGATAGGCAGCCTGCTGGAGCATAACCGCTACCTGGAAAAGGCGCTGGAGCAGGCCGAAGGCAAGCTCGCTTCGATGCAAAGCGGCGCCATGATGGAAGGCTTAGTTGACGTCGGCGGCGTGCCTGTAGCGGTATCCCGGGTCGACGCCCGGGACAAGGAGAGCTTCCTAAGCCTCTCCGACGCGTACCGGGATAAGATCGGAAGCGGCATCGTGGTCCTTGGAGCAGCCGTCGATGGCAAAGCCAGCTTCATCGTGACGGTGTCGAAAGATCTGACTGCCCGGGGGTATCACGCGGGCAAGCTCATCGGCGAGATCGCCGCGGTGGCTGGCGGCAGCGGCGGCGGACGGCCCGAGTTGGCTCAGGCGGGGGGCAAAGACCCCGCTTTGTTGGATAAAGCGCTGGCGGAAGCGAAAACCATCATTTTGCGCGCCGCGGGCAAATGACCCCGCTTTGGCGGGGCGTGGAGCTTTGACGGGGAGGTTATGTATGGATAAGAAAGAAGGAGGCGGCCTTGATCCGAACATGGACCACACGGTCATGTTTAAGCTGAGGGGCGACGCGGAGATCAGCACAAGGGAACTCCTGGCGGGCGTTTACGTTGCGCTGGAAGAAAAAGGATACTCCCCCATCAACCAAATTGTAGGCTATCTGCTATCCGGCGACCCGGCTTACATCACGAGCCACAAGAACGCGCGCAACATGATACGCCGCCTTGACCGGGACGAGCTTTTGGAAGAGCTGGTCACTTACTACCTTAAGGCAGAATGATAGCTGCTCTGCAAGCCGTCGGCCTGGATGTGGGGGACAAGCGTATCGGCGTCGCCGCGGCGGACGGCCTGGGCCTGACCGCCCAGGGGCTTCCTACCATAGAGAGGCGGAAGCTTGAGGGCGACTTGGATCAGGTGATCGGCGTCATCGGCGATAGAGGCGCCGCCGCGCTGGTGGTCGGCCTGCCGAAAAACATGGACGGCTCCGTGGGTTTTCAAGGGGAAAAGGTCCGGGAGTTTGTCGAAGCGTTATTAAACAGGATGGACGCGGTAGGGGCAGCGAAGCCGGAAGTTATCTACTGGGACGAACGCCTAACCACCGTAGCCGCGCAGCGGACGCTGCTGGCGGCGGACGTGTCCCGGAAGAAGCGGAAAGGCGTCGTGGACAAGCTGGCGGCAGTGCTGATCCTGCAGGGCTATATAGATCATGCGCGTAGTACCATCGACTAAGTCATGAGAGGAGAGCGAGCACTATGGCGGAAATGGATGATATCCTGGAAAGCGAAAATATTATACTGGTAGACGAGGAAGGGGAGGAGCACACTTTCATCATGCTGGACGTCATCGAAGTGGACGGCGGCGAGTATGCCATACTCCAGCCCCTGGATGAAGACGTGGATGAAGAAGAAGCGGAAGCGGTCATACTGAAGATCGACAAGGACGAAAACGGCGAGGAGATACTCACCGATATCGAGGACGACGACGAATGGGAAAAAGTCGCCGACGCCTGGCAGGACGCCATGGAGGCAGAAGCGGAGGAATAGAGGGTAATCGAAATGACGGATCCGGATTATGCGGAAGAAGCTTTAGAGGAAGAGTCCGCAGGAGAGGCTCCGGCCTTAGTCGATGAGGAGTATGAGGAGTACGAAGAAGAGTACGAACCTCCCCGGAAGAAAGGCATGGCGGGGATCAAAGCCCTGCTGATCCTCTTGTTCCTGGCGTTGGCGCTGGGAGGGGGGGTATTTGGCGGAAGGCTCCTTCAGTCCTCCGATAACGGCTACAACTGGGAAAACGATTTAGAGCCGGTGCTCCCATACGCAGCAGAGGAAGTCATCTTTACGGTGGAGCGGGGCTGGACCCTTTCCCGTACGGCCCAGGTCTTGTACGATAGCGGCCTGATACTCAACGCCGATAGCTTTATCCGCCTGGGCAAATTGGAAAACAAAGCCGAATCCCTCAAAGCGGGCCGGTTTCTCCTGTCACCATCCATGAGCGCGCGGGAGATACTGGACGAGCTGGTCAGAGGCAATCTGCTGACCACGAAGTTTACCATACCGGAAGGCTATACCCTTAAGCAAATCGCCAAGGTATTCGCGGAGAAAGGCATAGCCGGCGAGGAGGAATTCTGGCGCGCTGTACGCACGGGGGTATTTGATTTCGCTTTTCTCGAAGGACTGCCGGCAGACGAGCACCGGCTGGAAGGCTATCTCTTTCCCGACACTTACCTGATCGAGCTGGACGAGCCTTTAGAAGAAGTCCTCAACCGCATGCTGAAGCGGTATGAGGAGATATGGGCGGCGCTTCCCGCCAGGAAATCGGATCTCAGCGACAGGGAGATACTGATCCTGGCGTCCATCGTGCAGAATGAAGTGAAGCTGGACGAAGAACGCCCGGTAGCAGCGGGGGTCTTTGTCAGCCGGCTGGACGTCGGCATGTATCTTCAGTCCTGCTCTACGGTCCAGTACTATTTCGACGAGCCAAAGTACCCATTATTAACCGCGGATACGGAAATCGACTTTCCATACAATACTTACCTTTATCCCGGATTGCCGCCGGGGCCGGTCGGCTCGCCGGGGAAAGCCTCCCTGGAGGCGGCCGTCAGCCCTGAAGATACGGAGTATCTGTATTTCGTCGCCAGGGACGACGGCAGCGGCGGCCATTACTTCTCCAAGACCCTGGCCGAACACAACAAAGCCACTGCCCAGGCGCGGGCTAACCGCAGCAAGCAGTAAAGCAGGTATACATGCGGGCGGCGGCTTGACAGGGATTCACGGTTTGTTTTATAATTCAGATGTCGTTTTATAATGATTGGGGGAGGATATTTACATGCGCTACAGTTATCGTTGCCCGGAATGCGGGGTATTTACCATCGAGCAGTCCATGAAGGACGAACCCATCGGCGAGTGCCCCGATTGCGGCAAGCCGGTGAAACGCATCATCGGAAAGAACATCAACGTCATATACCGGACGTCCGGTTTCTACTGCACGGACAAGGGGGGCTCCTGCAGCGAAAGCAGCTCCGCCTCCGAGCCCGGCGCCGCCAGCGCCTGCGAGCATTGCGAAGCGCATTTGAATTCATAAGCATGGCGCCGCCCCGGCTGAGGTCCTTTATCTCGAAAAAGAGGCGTTTTACCCGACCTGACGGTGAAACGTCTCTTTTCTGCCAATGTTGACCATAGCATAAGCACAGTAGCGTGTAGCGCGTGGACCGCAACAGCCCGGTGAAATGGAGGTATACATGAAAAGTATCAGCGTGAGACTGTTATCGATCATTCTGGCTATCAATATACTGGGGATGGGGGTCATCGCCGTTGTCTGTACTATCTTGGCCGGGACGGCGATCCGGGAGCAGTCCGAGGGGCGCATCCATGAAACCACAGCCCTGCGGGCCAGTGACATCGACGAGTGGCTCAACAGCCAGATCCGTTACGTGGACGCCATCGCGGCGGATTTCTCCAGCTTGACGGACATTAGCCCGGAGGCCCTCATACCCGCGCTGGTCAGGCATGCGGACATGAACGAAGAGTTCTACTCCGTCTATGCCGGATTCCCCGACGGGGTGGGGGTATTCAACGACGGATGGGAGCCCGACTACGACGAATGGCGGGCAAATGAGCGGGACTGGTATAAAGGCGCCGTCGCCGACCCGGAGCACCCTTATGTCACCGATATATACATGGATTCCCAGACGGGCAACCTGTGCCTGACATTTTCCAGGGTGTTTACGCAAAACCGTGTCCTGGCCGGGGTCGTGGCGATCGATATCTTTGCCGACGTACTCAGCGACGTGGTGCACAAGATCAGCGTCGGGAAGGACAGCTTCGCCTTCATGACGGACGTCAAGGGAAATATATTGGCCCATCCGGATCCGGCTTACGAGCCCTTCCTGGACGGCAATGAGGACACCATCTTTCAAAACATCGCGGCCATCGAGCAAGGCATATACCTGGGGCTCCGGGACGACGAATTCATCGCGGGCGGCTCCACCAGGATGCGCAGGGCAAACGGCGTGCTCTACAACTATACAGCGGCGGTAGTGCCTTCCACAGGGTGGATGCTGTATTCCGCCACGCCCGTCAGCGTCGTGGACACGCCCATCTACCGCCAGATCACCGCCGCGGCCATCGTGTTTGTCGTCACCCTTGTATTAGCCGCCGTCTTGATTTTTTATTCGTTACGCAAAATCATCATCAATCCCGTCAAGGACGTGACTAAGGCGGCGAACCTGCTCGCCAGGGGTGAGACCGGGGCGCGCCTGGAAGGGAGTTATGTGGGCGAGATCGCCCTGCTGGCCGATTCATTCCGGGAGATGGATGAGTTCAACAGCATGCAGACCCACTGGTTGGAGCAGATAGCCGGCGGCGAGCTGTCCATCCATGTGGAACCCAGGGGCGACGGGGACCGCATCGGTTACGCCATCGTCAATATGCTGAACAATTTAAACTCGATGTTCTACAACATAAACCAAAGCACGAGGCAGGTAGCCGCGGGCGCCAAGCAAATCTCAGACGGGGCGCAGATGATAGCCCAGGGGGCGACGGAGCAGGCCGCCACAGTGGCGGAGCTTTCGGAATCCGTCACGGAGCTGGCGAAGAAGACTAAGGACAACGCGGAAAAAGCCGAAAAGGCCGCTGTGCTGTCCGAGACCATCCGGGGCAATGCCGAAAACGGAAACCGGCAAATGAGCGAGATGATGGCCGCCGTCCAGGATATCAATCAAGCCAGCCAAAATATCGGCAGGGTCATCAAAGTCATCGACGACATCGCGTTTCAAACCAATATACTTGCCTTAAACGCCGCAGTGGAAGCGGCCAGGGCAGGTGAGCACGGCAAAGGCTTCGCGGTGGTCGCCGAGGAGGTCCGCAACCTTGCCGCCAAGAGCGCGGACGCGGCGAAAGAGACGGGGGACATGATACAGAACTCCATGGATAAAGCCTCCCTGGGCTCGCAGATCGCCGGCGACACAGCGGAAAGCCTGACGGAAATCGTATCCGGCGTCAACGAGTCCAGCCGCCTCATACAGGAGATAGCCAAGTCCTCGGAGGAGCAGTCCGCGGGCATCGGCCAGATCAATACCGGTATCGACCAGGTAGCCCAGGTGATACAGCAGAATAGCGCCACTTCCGAAGAGAGCGCGGCGGCGTCCGAGGAGATGAGCTCCCAGTCTAACCTGCTCCAGGATATGATCTCCCGGTTTAAGCTGAAGAACCTGTTGAACTGAAGCGCCCCGCGAACGCCGGCGGGGCGGGAGGGAACTGCCATTGAAGTTTTTAAAGCCTGATCTTGACGTCGGCCGCCTGGGCGACATCGACGTAAGCGACATCTACGATAAAGGGATACGTTGTATCTTTGCCGACCTGGACAACACCATCGCCCTGTGGAGGCGCCCGGAGCTCACGGGGGAAGCCGCCGCTTTTGTGGCAGCCGCCAGGGAGAAAGGCATATCCGTCGTCATCTTTACTAACGCGAAAGAGGATAGGGCCAGAGAGGCCGCGTGGGAGGCGGGCCTGGCGTACTACGCTTTGGCCAGGAAGCCATTTCCCTTCAAGTACCACAAGGCCATCGCGGAGCTTGGTTACCGGAAATCGGAAGTCTTGGCCGTAGGCGACCAGATATTTACCGACGTCCTTGGGGGCAATCTGGCGGGTTGTACGACTGCCCTGACCTCGCCGCTATCCGGGAATGAGTTCGCCGGGACAAAAGCCTTGCGCTTCGCCGAGAAGCTCATCGCGGGCAGGAAGCTTGTCTATCAGGAAGGGGGCTGAAGCATATGGGGCCGCTATACAGCGAAAGGCTCGGAAGATTCCGCAGAGAAATGGAAACGAAAGGGCGTGAAGCTTTCCTGGTCGGTAAGCCGGAGAATGTCCGCTGGCTCTCGGGATTCACCGGTGACTCCTCCTGGCTTCTGGTCACGAATAAAGAACAAGTGTTCTTCACCGACAGCCGTTATACGGAGCAGGCGAAGAATCAATGCCCCGGATGGCAGATCATCGAAGGCGGCAAAGGATTGGTAGCGATACTGGAATCCTACCATGAGGAGGGCGGGTTCCGCTCCCTGGCCCTGGACCAGAAGTACCTGACCATGGAGGCATTCCAAAGGGTCAACCTTGCCCTGGGCGGGAAAGCCGACGTCTTAGCCGATACGGATCCTTGCTACGCGCTGCGGCGTATCAAGGACGACTGGGAGATCGAAAGTATGCTCCGGGCCGGCGCCATCGCCGATGCTGCCCTTGCGAAGCTCGTGCCGAAAATCAAACCGGGGGTGAGCGAAAAAGAATTAGCCCTTGCGTTATACTGCCACTTATGCAACTCGGGCAGCGACGGCGTGGCCTTCGAGACCATCGTCGCCGCCGGGGCCAACGGCGCCCTGCCCCACGCCCAGCCCTCAGACTACCGCCTGCGCAAAGGGGATCTTGTAACCATAGACTACGGCGCGGTAGTGGACGGCTACCGCTCGGATACCACCCGCACCTTCATCCTGGGCCAGGCTGACGGGCTTCAGGCTGAGCGCTACCGGCTCGTATGGGAAGCCCAGGAGAGGGCTTTAGCTGGGGTGCGGCCCGGGGCGAAGACCAGGGACGTGGATCTCCTGGCTCGGGACTTCCTCGGGGAAGCGGGCTACAAGGAGAATTTCGGCCACGGCCTGGGCCACAGCCTGGGGCTTGAGATACATGAGGAGCCCCGTTTCAGCCAGATCGCGGAAGACGTCGCCCTGGAGGCGGGCATGGCCATGACTATAGAACCGGGGATATATTTTCCCGGTTGGGGAGGCATACGCATCGAAAACAGCGTCATCGTCACTAAGGATTCCGCGAAATCTTTGACGGGATTTCCAAAAACGCTGGAAGAAATGACGATCATTTGGTAAACTGTAGGTGACGCAAAGGGGATACTAAACACAGAAGGAGGATATCCATGATATCAACGTCGGATTTTCGGACAGGCCTTACCTTCGAGTACGAGGGCGATGTGGTCACCTTGGTGGAGTTTCAGCATGTCAAGCCGGGAAAAGGCGCGGCCTTTGTGCGGTGCAAACTGCGCAATATAAAGAGCGGCACGACGGTAGAGAAGACATTTCGCCCCGGGGAGAAATTCCAGAAAGCCATGGTCGAGCGCAAGGAGATGCAGTATCTGTTCAAGGAAGACAACAACTGGACCTTTATGGATACGGAGACCTATGACCAGATACCCATCGACGAAGGTTTGCTGGAAGACGCGCCGAAGTATCTGAAAGAGAATATGACCACCGGTATCTTGTTCTACCAGGGGGAAGTCATTGGCATGGATCTGCCGAAATCCGTGGAGCTTAAGGTCGAAGCCACTGAGCCGGGCATCAAGGGGGATACCGCTTCGGGGGGCAGCAAGCCCGCCACCATGGAGACGGGGGTCGTGGTGCAGGTGCCATTTTTTGTAAACGAAGGGGATATGCTGATCATCGACACCCGCACCGGCAGCTATGTCAGCAGGGCGTAGCGGGGCGCGAAACATCGGCGAGACGATAAGGAGGGTATATTAATGAGCGCTAAAGAAAAAGTCGCGTATCTGTCCGGATTGGTCGACGGTCTGGATTTTGACCAGGATTCCAAGGAAGCGCGGGTGTTTGACGCCATACTGGACGCCCTGGAGGAGATCACCGAAGAGATCGACGTCATCGCGGAAGGCCTTGACGACTTGGAAGACTTCGTGGAGGCCCTGGACGAGGACCTGGAAGACCTGGAAGATATCCTGGATATAAACGATGACGACGACGACGATGATGATGAATTGATCAATCTGACCTGCCACACCTGCGGGTGTGTGAACGCCGTCGATCCTGACGTACTCTGGGAGTCTGACGAGGAGATCGAGGTAGTCTGCTCCCACTGCGGCGCGGTGTTGTTCTCCGGCGACCAGTTTGGCGCCGGATTCGACCCCGACGATGAAGATGCCTGAAGGCTGGGGGATGCAGCCGGAGCCTGAGCCGGGAGGGTACGCGGCAGAAGCCGGCGCCCGGGAGAGGGACGAGCAGCAGAGGGCCCTGGCCGATGGCGTCGCAGAGAAGGTCAGCCGCCTGGTTCTGGATGTAGACGGGGTATACAGGCTCTCAGGGAAGGCGCCGCCGGGCTTAAGCAAGAAGCAGAAGGAGAGGCGGCCGCGAAAGGGCGTAAGGGTGGCGGTGAAGGAGAATACCATACTCATCAACATCCAAATCATCGTGCGCTTCGGCCGGCCTATACCGGATATCGCCCGCCGCATCCAGAACAAGACCAGGGACTTCATCAGCAGCGAGTACAGGGATTACCAGTTGGTGGCGGTCAATGTCAGGGTAGACGGCGTGGAATTTGATCAGGGATCCGAAGGGGGACATATCCCGCGTGAAACGGCGAGAAGCCAGGGAATTGGTCATTAAGGCCTTGTTTGCTTTTGAAATAGAAAAGAGCGATCCTTTCCGCCAGCTTGCGTATATAGCCGGCGACGAGGAGATGTCCGGCTTCGGCGGCGGGGCTTCGGCGCCGTCGCTGTCGGCTGCGGACGACGAATATGTGCGGCGGCTTACTTCAGGGATACTGAGCCGCCGGGAAGAGCTGGACGGGCTTATCCGGACGTATGCCGTGGACTGGGAACCGGACCGCTTGGGCGGCGCCGAGCGCAACATACTCAGGATGAGCTTGTATGAGATGTTATATGATGAAAAGCTCCATCCGGCCATCGCCATCAACGAAGCCGTGGACTTGGTCAAGAAGTACTGCAGCCCGGAGGCGGCCGGCTTTGTCAACGGTATACTGGGGAAAAAAGCCGCCGAAATGCTAAAGGAATAAGAAAGCTCATCTTAGTTAATAGGCAAAGAAAAAGGAGGTAAACAAGGTTTGTTTAGGATCATTGAAAAGGAAGACCTGGGGAACAAAGTCTACGGCTTTGTCGTGGAAGCCCCGAGGATCGCGGCGAAAGCGCAGCCCGGACAGTTCTTCATCGTCCGGCAGGGGGAGGGGCTCGAACGTATACCCTTGACCATAGCGGACTTCGACCGGAAGAAGGAAACGATCACGATGGTATTTCAGGTGGTGGGCGCTTCTACCGCCGCGTTATCCCTGCTGGAAGCCGGGGACGAAGTCACCGATATGGCGGGGCCGCTGGGCCTGCCCTCCGAGGTAGAGAACCTTGGCAAGGTCGTCATGGTGGGCGGAGGCGTCGGCATCGCGCCGATCTACCCCATCGCCAAGGCATTGAAGGAAGCGGGCAACGAAGTGATCTCCATCATCGGCGCCAGGAGCAAGAACCTGCTTTTCTGGGAAGACAAGATGCGGGAAGCCAGCAGCCGGCTGCTGGTGGCCACCGACGACGGCTCGTACGGGCATAAAGGCTTCGTCACCACGCTCCTGGAAGAGCTGATCAAGACGGAGGATATCGCCAGGGTATGGGCTATCGGGCCTATGGTGATGATGCGGGCTGTGGTCAACATGACGAAACCATACGGTACGAAAACCATCGTCAGCATGAATCCGGTCATGGTAGACGGGACGGGCATGTGCGGGGCTTGCCGCGTATCGGTAGGCGGCGTGACGAAGTTCGCTTGCGTAGACGGCCCGGAGTTTGACGGCCATGAGGTGGACTTCGACCTAGCCATGAAGAGGGCGGCGATGTTCAAGGATATGGAGAAAGAAGCCATGGAGGCGTATACAGCAAGGCATGAAGGGGGCGACTGCCAATGTCAAACGAAGTAGCAAGGGTAGCCATGCCTGCCCAGAACCCGAAGGTGCGGAGAGGCAATTTCAGCGAAGTGGCGCTGGGTTATACAGAGGAAATGGCCCTGGAGGAAGCGGGGCGCTGCTTGAACTGCCGTAAGCCCCAGTGCGTGCTTGGCTGTCCGGTAGAAGTAGATATACCGGGTTTCATCGGGAAGATCAAGGAGCGCGACTTCGACGGGGCGGCAAAAAACTTAAAGAGCAAAAATAGCCTTCCCGCCATCTGCGGCAGGGTCTGCCCCCAGGAGAGCCAGTGCGAAGCCCAGTGTATATTGCTCAAGGCGAAAAAGGAACCGATAGCCGTAGGCAGGCTGGAAAGGTTCATCGCGGACTGGGAGATGGCCAGGGGCGTGGAAATGCCGCCGAAGCCCGAATCCAAGGGGAAGAAAGTGGCGGTGCTTGGCGCCGGCCCCGCCGGGCTCACGGCAGCCGGCGACTTGGCGAAAGCGGGTTATGAAGTCAAGATATTCGAGAGCCTGCACGTGCCCGGCGGCGTGCTGATGTACGGCATCCCGGAGTTTCGTTTGCCGAAAGCCATCGTCCAGAAGGAAATCGACTATATCAAAGCCCTGGGCGTGGATGTGGAGTGCAACGTGATCGGCGGGAAGACCCTGCTGGTGGACGATCTTTTTGAAATGGGGTACCAGGCGGTATTTATCGGTACGGGCGCCGGTTTGCCCTACTTCATGAATAACCCCGGGGAGAACCTGACGGGGGTATACTCCGCCAACGAGTTCCTCACCCGCAGCAATCTGATGAAAGCGTACAACTTCCCTGATTCCCTGACGCCGATTAAAATGGGAAAGAAGGTCGCCGTCATCGGCGGGGGCAATGTCGCCATGGACGCCGCCCGTACCGCTCTGCGCCTGGGCGCGGAAGAAAGCTGGATCATCTATCGCCGCACGGCGGCGGAGATGCCCGCCCGGGCCGAGGAAGTGGAGCACGCGGAAGAGGAAGGCGTCGGGTTCAAGATGCTCACCAGCCCCGTGGAGTTCCTGGGCAACGAAGACATGGTGCTGACCTCCATGCGCTGCCAGAAGTACGAGCTTGGGGAGCCGGACGACTCGGGCCGCCGCAGGCCGGTGCCCATCGAAGGCGCTATCGAGGAGATACCCATCGACACGGTGGTCATCGCCATCGGGCAGGGGGCAAACGCATTGATCACCGGCACTACGCCTGGGCTGGATATCACGAAATACGGCAACATCGTAGCCGATGAGGCCACAGGGCAGACGTCCAGGGAAGGGGTTTTCGCCGGGGGGGACATCGTCACCGGCGCGGCGACGGTCATATTAGCCATGGGCGCAGGGAAGCTGGCTGCCCGGGCCATCGATGAATTCCTATCCAAATGATCAAGGACAAGGCGCTTACGGTCACCCAGCTCTCCGCGCTGATTCAGAACACCCTTAGCCTTGAGCCTTTGCTAAAAAGCCTTTGGGTGCGCGGGGAGATCACCAACTTCAAGCGGCACAGCTCGGGTCACCTGTATTTTTCCCTGAAGGACAAGGATACGGTGATCCGGGCGGTGATGTTCCGCGGTCACGCGGAGAAGCTGAAGTTTCGCCCCGGAGACGGCAAGGACTGCTTTTTCCGCGGTTATGTGGCCCTGTACAACCGGGAGACCCAGCTCCAGTTCTATGTGGAAGAAATCGAAGAGGCGGGCCTTGGCTCGGAGGCCCTCGCTTTGGAGGAATTGAAGAAAAAGCTCGCGGCAAAGGGCTATTTCGACCAATCCGCGAAAAAGGCCATGCCCCTGCTGCCGACCGCGGTGGGCGTCATATCCTCCCCTACGGGAGCTGTGATACAGGACATCCAAAAGGTGCTGTGGCGCCGCTATCCGGGTATGCCTATACTCCTGTACCCTTCCGCCGTGCAGGGGAGGGAAGCGGTAGAGTCTATCGTACGGGGCTTCGCCGCCATGGAGGGCGCGGAGGTAAGCGTCGTGATCCTGGCAAGGGGAGGCGGCAGCACGGAAGATTTGTCCGCCTTTAACCGGGAGGAAGTCGTAGAAGCTATCCACAGCTGCGCAAAGCCGGTGATTTCCGCTATCGGCCACGAGACCGACGTCACCCTGGCCGATCTGGCCGCGGATCTCCGCGTGGCGACGCCCTCCATGGCGGCGGAGATGGCTGTGCCCGTCAAAGCGGAGCTGCTGGCCCTCGCCGCGTTGCAAAAGGAGCGCCTCGACGCAGGCTTGTCCAGGGATCTGCAGAGGCGGCGCGACCGCCTTGCACGGTTGAGCAACAGCTTTGTCTTCACCGAGCCGAAACAGTTTTTCCAATCCCGCCGCGAGCGCTTGTCCCAGTTGAAAGACAGCTATGTATTTCTCCAGCCCCAGCGGCTTTTAGACCCCCAGCGGGATCGCCTGTCCCGGTACCAGGAGAAGATGACGGAGCGCATCGGCTTCATGCTCTCAGACAGGAAGAACCGGTTCGGGCAGGAGGTTGCCCGCCTTGAGGCATTGTCGCCCCTGGCGACCCTTGCCAGGGGTTACGCCATATGCCGGGACAAGGAGGGGCATGTGATCTATGATTCGGCACAGGTGGAGACGGGCCAGGAGGTCGCCGTGTATCTATCCAAGGGCGGCATGATTTGCAGGGTGGAAGACATAGGCCTGCACGGGATACAAGAGGGCCATAAACCACCGGGCCTGCCTACGCGATACGATAAGCCGGGAGGATAAGGAATGGACGCGGACAATAGTACCGGAAACGGCAAAACCTTTGAGGAGAATATGACCAGGCTTGAGACCCTTGTACGCCAGCTGGAGCGGGGCGAGCTTAGCTTGGAAGACGCCCTTGCCTGCTATCAGGAAGGGGTGGCCCTCATCGGGTATTGCCGGCAAAGCCTCGAACGCACAGCCGGCGAGGTAGAGATACTGACGGAAAGCCTGAAGCGAAATGAAGGGTAGCAGCCTTGGGGAAATCAACGGCGCGGGGGATGTAAAAAAACTTGACGCCGCCCAGTTGACGGCGCTCTGCGGTGAGCTCAGGGAGTATATCCTGTCCGTCGTTAGCCAAAACGGAGGGCATCTTTCGTCGAACCTTGGCGTCGTAGAGCTATCGGTGGCGTTGGAGTACGTGTTTGACACGGAGACAGACCGGCTGATCTGGGACGTGGGGCATCAATCCTACACCCACAAGATACTGACCGGGCGCAGGGAGGCTTTCCGGACACTGAGGCAAAGGGAAGGCTTGTCGGGTTTCCCCAAGCGGGCGGAAAGTATCAGCGACCCATACGATACGGGGCATAGCAGCACTTCTATCGCGGCGGCTTTGGGTTTCGCCAAGGCGCGGGACCTCAGGGGCGAGACCCACAAGGTCGTCGCAGTCATCGGGGACGGCTCCATGACCGGCGGGCAGGCTTTCGAATCGCTTAACCTTGCGGGGGAGCTGGATACGGACGTCCTTGTCATCCTGAACGACAACTCCATGTCCATCGCGCGTAATGTAGGGGGCCTATCCCGGTATCTGAGTAAGCTGCGGTCGTCCCCGGCGTATACGGGGAGCAAGCAGGCGGTGAGGTCATTTTTATCGAAGGTCCCCCTGGTGGGCGCCGGCCTCATCCGCTTGATCGAGACCATGAAGGACAGCTTACGGTATATCATGGTAAACGGTGTGGTTTTCAGCGAGCTGGGCTTCCAATACTACGGCCCGGTAGACGGGCATGATCTGAAGGAAGTCATCGCTATGCTGGAGCAGGTGAAGGAACTCAAGGGGCCGGTGCTGCTTCATGTAGTGACGGAGAAGGGGAGGGGCTACCCACCGGCGGCGGAAGACGCCACGGCTTTCCACAGCACGCCCCCTTTCGACTTGGAGACCGGGAAGGTCAGTACAGACAGCGCCGCCCAGGCGCCGACGTATACGGAAGCTTTTTCCCAAGCCCTGACCGGGCTGGCGGCGGAGGAGCCGCGGATCGTGGCCGTCACCGCCGCTATGGCGGACGGTACCGGGCTGGAGGAGTTCCGAAGGCGGTACCCCTCGCGATTCTTCGACGTAGGCATCGCGGAGCAGACGGCGGTGAGCTTCGCCGCCGCCTTGGCCCTGGACGGGTACAAGCCGGTAGTAGCGGTATACTCGAGCTTTCTGCAGCGCGCTTACGACCAATTGATCCAGGACGCCGCCCTGCAATCCGCCCCAGTGGTATTCGCCTTAGACCGGAGCGGGCTGGTAGGGGAGGACGGGCCTACCCATCACGGCGCCTTCGACCTCTCTTACCTGAATCATATCCCGGACATGGCCGTCCTGCTGCCCAGGGACGAATACATGCTGTCCCACATGCTCCGCCTTGCCTGCGGCCACGAAGGCGGGCCCGTGGCGCTGCGGTATCCGAAGGGCAGAGGCCTGGGCGCCGACGCCATCGAGATGCTGCTGCCGAGACTGGGCGGGGCGCCTTCCTGGGGCAAGGGGCAGATGCTTCGCACGGGCAGCCAGGTAATGATCATAGCGGCGGGCCCCCTGGTCTACGACGCGCTGGTCGCGGCGCAGACGCTGGAAGAGGAAGGGCTTGAAGTGGCGGTGTATGACCCCTGCTTCCTAAAGCCCCTGGATCGCGACGGCATATGGGAAGCCGCCAGATGGTGCAACATGACCCTTACCGCGGAGGAGAACGCGGGCACGGGAGGCCTGGGCATGGCGGTGACGCAACTTCTCACTGAATCCGGCTACCATGGAAAGATACGCAACCTCCACCTGCCGGATGAGTTTATACCCCACGGCAGCCAGAAGGAGCTCAGGAAGCGGCTGGGGCTGGACGCGGAAGGTATGATGGGCGCCATACGGGATATGTGCCGGTGAGCGGCGAGGGCAAGGGGCCGGAGAAAGCCAAAGACAAAGAGCGGGCTGATATCTTGCTTGTCCGCCAGGGCCTGGCGCCCAGCAGAGAGAAGGCCAAAGCCCAAATCATGGCCGGCCAGGTGTACGAGGGCGCGAACCGCATCGACAAAGCCGGAGAGATGATAAGCGTCCTCAAGGAGCTGCGGGTCAAAGGGCGGCAGACGCCTTACGCGAGCAGAGGCGGCCTCAAGCTGGCGAAGGCTTTGGAGGTTTTCCCCATCGACTTGTCGGGCCTGGTGGTCCTGGATATCGGCGCTTCTACCGGTGGATTCACCGACTGCGCCTTGCAGAACGGCGCGGCTAAGGTCTTCGCGGTGGACGTGGGTTACGGGCAGCTGGATTGGAAGCTTAGGCAGGATCCCAGGGTCGTCGTCCTGGAGAAGACGAACGCGCGCTACCTGACCCCGGACGCCATCGGGGAAGATGTGGATTTCGTCACCATAGACGTTTCCTTCATCTCCCTGGACAAAGTCTTGCCTCCCGTCCCCGCGCTCCTGGGCGCGCAAGGCTCCGGGGTGGCGTTGATCAAACCGCAGTTTGAGGCCGGACGGGGGCAGGTAGGCAAAAAAGGCGTAGTCAAGGATCCTTCGGCTCATCGGGAAGTGTTCCAAAAAGTCCTTGCCGTATTGCCCGGGGTAGGGCTGGAAGCATACGGCGCCACGTGGTCGCCGGTCACGGGCCCGCAAGGCAATATCGAGTATCTGCTGTGGTTCGGGAAGGCAGCCGGCCCGGATGGCAAAAGCGGCGGCGGGGGGATCGATCCCCGCTTATGCGGCGAAATCATCGAAGAAGCCTTCGCGGCGCTGAAGCGCCCGAAAAGCGGTGTTTACACGCCGCTTAAGATGTAGGCGCAGCTCGTCTAAGGAAAGGATATGTATGCAGAAAATCGGCCTCATTACGAATGTGCGGCAGGAAAAAGCCCAGGAGTTCGCCGCGCGGCTCGCCGGATGGCTCGCAAGCCATGGATATCAGTCCTATGCCCTGGCAAGGCAGGAAGACGCGCCGCCGGATCTGGCGGCGCCCAGCGAGGAGCCCCTGATGGAGGATACCGATATGGTGGTCGCCATGGGCGGCGACGGGACGCTGCTTAGCGCGGCGAGGATAACCGCGCCTCACAGCATACCAATACTGGGCGTGAATATGGGGAACCTGGGCTTTCTGACGGAGGTCGAGGCGGAAAATCTATATCGCGGGCTCGAACAGGTGTTCAGAGGGGAGTATACGGAAGACCACCGTATGATGCTCCAGGTGGAGGTTCGCAGAAACGGGAAAACCATACGGGAGATGTGCGGGTTAAACGACGTGGTGATACACAAAGGCGCATTATCGCGGCTTTTGGAGATCAATTTCTGGGTGGAGAACGATTTTGCCGGAAGCTGCAAGGGGGACGGCATCATCATCGCGTCGCCGACGGGTTCCACGGCTTACTCGCTCTCCGCGGGAGGGCCTGTGGTCCACCCTTCCCTTGAAGTGATGATACAGACGTGGATCTGCCCGCATACCATCACCGCCCGGCCCACAGTCATCCCCCCGGATAAGCATTGCACCATCGAGCTGGAGGACGTATCCAGCGAGGTGCTGCTCACCGTGGACGGGCAAGCAAGCCAACCTCTACAGGAAAAAGACCGGATACTCATTAAGAAAGCTCCTTATAAGGCGATATTTATCCGGTTGGCGCCATTGAAGTTTTTCTCCTTGCTCAAGACGAAATTTGGCAGCGATACCGCAGTGCGTTATGAATGATACGGGGAGGGGTTGACGATGAAAAGCAAACGCCAGAAGAGAATCATGGAAATCATCAATCAGGAGCCTATCGGGACCCAGGAGGAGCTGGCGCAGCATCTCTTGAACGAGGGCATCAGCGTTACCCAGGCTACGGTCTCCCGGGACATAAAGGAGCTACGCCTGGTAAAGGTGGCCAGGGGCGACGGATACGCCTACGGCCTGCCCAGCGGGCAGCCGTCCATACAGGATAATACGCGGCTGAGGAGGATACTCCGCGACGCGGTATTGCGTATCGCCGAAAGCGAAAACATCATCGTGATCCACACTTTACCCGGCAACGCAAATAGCGTCTGTTCCCTTTTAGACGGGGCGGAGTGGGAAGAGTATCTGGGGGCGGTGGCCGGCGACGATACGATCCTGGTCGTGGCGAAATCGAAAGACCATGTGGCGGTCATGATGGACAGGCTCCGGGAGATGATTGAGCAGTAAGGCGGGGATGGACAGATGTTTGAGCGTTTGCTGATCAAACAATTCGCGATCATCGATTATCTGGAAATCGACTTCCGAACCCCCTTTACCGTGATGAGCGGCGAGACGGGGGCGGGGAAATCCATCCTCATCGACGCCGTATCCGTACTCCTTGGGGGGCGCGCTTCCGGGGAAATGATACGCCATGGCGCCGGCAAAGCCTATATCGAGGGGGTGTTCAGCTTACGCGCCGGCCATCCGGTGTACCCGGCCCTGCGGGATGGGGGCTGGGAGGGGGAGGAGGATTCTTTCACCCTCAGCCGCGAGCTGAACGAAGGCGGCAAAAACACATGCCGGATCAATGGCTGTACCGTGACTCTCAGCCGGTACCGCCAGCTGGCGGCGGGATTATTGGATATCCACGGGCAGCACGAGTACCAGCAGATCATGCAGAGCCATAAGCAGCTGGATATATTGGATACCTACGGGGGGGGGAAGCTCATTGAAGTAAAGGGTAAGGCAGGCGACGCCTATGCGAGCTGGAAGGAGCTTGAGAGCAAGCTGCAAAAGGCGCGGGAAAACCAGCAGGCTTTCGCCGCGAAAAAGGATTTCCTTCTCTATCAGATGGGCGAGATCGACGACGCCGGGCTCAGCCCCGGGGAAGAAGAGGGGCTGGAGAAAGAAGTACGGCGGCTGACCCACAGCCAAAGGATAGTCAAACAGCTGAACCAGGCCTACCGCTTCCTTTTTCAGTACGAGGAGGGGGAATCCGCCTACGACCTGTTATCAAAGGCGATGCAGCAACTCAAAGATCTGGAGAAATACGACCCGGAGCTGGAAGGCATGTATGAGCGACTGGAGCCCGCTTCCTATATCTTAGACGAGATATCCAGGGAAATCGACAAGTATAAAGACCAGATGGACATGTCCCCCGCGCGCCTTGAGGAGGCGGAAAACCGCCTATACCGTATCAAATCCCTGGGCAAGAAGTACGGGGAAGGGACGGAGGCCATATTGAAGTTCCGTTCTTCCCTCGCCGCCGAGCTGGAAGAGATGGAGGAGTATGGGCACAACGAAAAGGAATGGGCGGAGAACGAAGCCGGGGCGAAGGTCTTATATGAGACCCATGCAGCGGAGTTATCCCGTCTCCGGTCTGAGGTAAGGATACAGCTGGAGGCGGAAATCAACGGGGAGTTTGCCGATTTGGCTATGAAAGCCGCGCGATTCCAAGTGGATATACGGAGTCACGCCCCTGGGCCAAAAGGCACGGATGAAGTGGAATTCCTCATCTCCACCAATACCGGCGAACCCTATCTGCCCCTGGCAAAAATCGCTTCCGGCGGGGAGCTTTCCCGGATCACCCTGGCGGTGAAACGCATCCTGGCTTCCAGCGATACCTGCGAGACTTTGATTTTTGACGAAATCGACTCCGGTATCGGCGGGGTCACCATACAGTCGGTGGCGGAAAAGCTTTTTTCCATCAGCGCGGATCAGCAAGTCGTCTGCGTTACCCATTCGCCGGTTTTAGCGGCTAAAGCAGGCCAGCATTTCCTGCTGGAGAAAGCGGAGCAGGCAGGCCGGACCACTACCGGGATCAAAGAGCTGGACGGGCAGGGCCGGGTGCGGGAGCTAATGCGTATGCTGAGCGGCGATATGGCTTCGGAGGACTTACGGCGCCACGCGGAAAGCATGTTGAAGCAGGGGGGGGCGACCGATGGATTTTGAGCAGGCTGTGGAAGAGTACGCCTTGTACCTGGTCGTGGAAATCGGTTTGGCAAAAAGCACCGCTGCGGGTTATCGCGGAGATTTGATGGGTTTTGTCCGCTATATGAGTCAAAAGAATATCGACGGATGGGATTCCGTTGACTTATCGTTGATGACGACGTACCTTCATGACTTGAGAAGCAAAGGCGTCAAGCCGGTCACGATTTCCAGGAAGCTTTCCGCTTTGCGGGGCTTTTTTCATTATCTGAGGAAAGAAAAACGGATGGCAAGCGACCCCGCCGCCTTTATGGATAACCCAAAAAAGGCGGAGATACTCCCCAAGGCTTTGTCCAATGAGGATGTGGAGCGGATACTGGACAGTATGGATCCGCCCGGGAGCCTCGCGGACATACGCGACATGGCTATACTGGAGCTGCTGTATGCCGGCGGCCTGAGGGCTTCGGAACTGCTAAGCCTTCAGCTTCGGGATTTGGACCTGGATCTGGGTTATCTGCGCTGCATAGGCAAGGGCAATAAGGAGCGCATCGTACCCATAGGCGGGAAAGCGATCACCGCCATCAGGAATTATCTGACCTCCTGCCGCCCGGTGGCGGCGGCCGATCCCGGCGAAAGGGCCGTATTCCTCAACCGGCGGGGGAAACCTTTGAGCCGCCAGTGGCTCTGGGGTATGGTCAGGGATAGAGCCGGCAGGGCGGGGATACAAGCCCAGGTCAGCCCCCATACTTTCCGGCATTCTTTCGCCACAAGCCTGCTCATCGGCGGCGCGGACCTCCGCTCCGTGCAGGAGTTGTTGGGGCACTCAGACGTCTCCACGACCCAGGTGTATACGCATTTGACGGATCAGCGGCTCCGGGAGGCATACAAAAAGAGCCACCCAAGAGCCTGATTTGGGCATACAAAATCCGCCTAACGCCGCTGTTTATCTGGCTCCCTGGACAACCTCCGCAAATCATCACGTCAATCACGGTACAAAGCCTAACGGCTACGACACGACATCGTGTCGTGCTCCGCCTAAGCAGACATCCTGTCTGCTTTACGGCTTACTTGGTTGATTGTCCGTGTGATTTGAGACGACGTTGTCCAAAGTCGCCGGATATACAGCGGCTTCAGGCGGTTTTAATATACGCTATCGAACTTTTATTTGCTTTCCAGGGCGGCTTGGGCTGCCGCCAGCCTGGCTACCGGCACCCGGAAAGGCGAGCAGCTTACAAAGCTCAGATTTACTTTATGGCAGAAGTGGACGGACTCCGGGTCGCCCCCATGCTCGCCGCAGATGCCGAAGCTCAAGCCGGTTTTCTCCGAACGCCCCCGGGATACCGCTATATCCATCAACTCGCCTACACCGCTGAGGTCAAGCACGGCGAAGGGGTTTTCGGCGAATATCTTGTGATCGAGGTAGTGGGTCAGGAACTTACCTTCGGCGTCGTCCCTGCTGAATCCCAGAGCCGTCTGCGTCAAGTCGTTGGTACCGAAGGTCATGAAATCGGAGTGCTTCGCCAGCTCTTTCGCCATGAGGCATGCCCGGGGCAGCTCCAGCATGACCCCGACGAGGCATTCCAGGGCAATGCCGGCCTTACCCGCGACCAGCTTCGCTTCTTCCTCGATGGCTCCCCTGAGCAAGGTCAGCTCGCCCGGGTCGATCACCAGGGGTATCTCTACCTGGGGCTTGGGATCGAAGCCTTCTTTCTTCAGCCGGGCAGCAGCCTGGAAGATGGCCCTGGCCTGCATCCGGTAGATCTCCGGATACTGGACACCCACGCGACATCCCCTGGTACCAAGCATGGGGTTCGCCTCATGGAGGGCGCGGACCTTACGCAGCAAGGCCTCCAGCTCCTCAAGCTTGCCTTTGTCGCCGTTTGTCAGCTTCAGAGTGGTCACTTCCACTACCAGGCTCTCCATATCCGGCAGGAATTCGTGGAGAGGGGGGTCCAGCAGGCGTATGGTGACTTCCCGTCCGTCCATAGCCTTCAGGATGCCGTAGAAGTCGTCCTCTTGGAAGGGAAGCAGCTGATCCAGGGCTTCCTGCCTCTGCTCCAGCGTCCCGGCAAGTATCATCTTCTGCACGATGGGAAGCCGTTCCTGCTGCATAAACATATGCTCTGTCCGACAGAGGCCTATGCCGGTGGCCCCCATCTCCAGGGCTTTCGCCGCGTCTTCCGGCGTATCGGCGTTGGCGTATACGCCCAGGCTCCGGACTTCGTCGGCCCATCCCAGGAACGTACGGAAAGCCTCGCTGAGCTCAGGGTCGATGAGAGGTACCTGGCCCGGGATCACACGGCCGGTGCTGCCGTCCAGGGAGATCAAGTCGTTTTCCCTCAGCACCGTCGAGCCGACGGTGATGGTCTTCGCGTTCAAGTCGATATCTAAGGCGTCGCAGCCGCAGACGCAGCATTTGCCCATACCCCTGGCGACCACCGCTGCGTGGCTGGTCATCCCGCCCCGGCTGGTGAGTATGCCTTGGGCCATGACGATGCCATGGATGTCGTCCGGGGTCGTCTCTGTCCGCACCAGGATGACCTTGTCACCGTCGTTGCCCCGGGCCTGGGCCGTATCCGCGTCAAAGACGATATGGCCGGAAGCGGCGCCCGGCGAAGCGGGCAGGCCGGTAGCCAATACGTCAAACTTGACGCTTGGGTCGACCTGACGGTGCAGGACCTGCTCAAGATCGGCGGGGGCGACGCGAAGCAGGGCTTCTTCCTTAGTGATGAGCCCTTCGCCGACCATATCCACAGCGATGTTGATGCCGGCCTGGGCCGTGCGCTTGCCGCTCCTCGTCTGCAGGACGAAGAGCTTCTGGTTTTGGATGGTAAACTCGATATCCTGTACGTCGCGGTAATGCTTTTCCAGCGTGGAGCAGACGTTCACAAACTGGCCGAACACCGCAGGGGAGTCTTTCTCCAGCATGGCGATGGGCTGAGGGGTCCTGATCCCCGCTACTACGTCTTCGCCCTGGGCGTTCATCAGATACTCGCCATAGAGTACGTTTTCCCCCGTGGAGGGATTCCTGGTAAATGCCACGCCTGTGCCGGAATCATCCCCCATATTGCCAAATACCATGCACTGGACGTTGACGGCGGTGCCCAGGTCTTCCGGGATCTTATTGATCTGCCGGTAGACGGCCGCCCTGGGGCTGAACCAGGAGGCAAATACCGCTTCGATGGCTTTCAGCAACTGCAACCTGGGCTCCACGGGGAAGTCTTCACCGGCTTCCCGCGTGACGATTTGCTTATACTCGTCGATGAGCGCCCTGAGGGAATCCGCGTTAAGATCCTTATCCTCTTTCGCGCCCTGGGCTTTTTTCTGCTTTTCCAGCGCTTCCTCAAATTTCCCGTGCTCGACGCCCATGACGACGTCGCCAAACATCTGGATGAACCTTCTGTAGCTGTCCAGGGAAAACCGGGGGTTGTCGGTAGCGCTGATCAAGCCTTTCACCGTCTCGTCGTTGAGGCCCAGATTGAGTATGGTATCCATCATGCCCGGCATGGATATGGGGGCGCCGGAGCGCACCGATACCAGCAGGGGGTCGTTAACGTCGCCGAAGGTCTTACCGATTTTCTTCTCCACATCCGCCAGCTTCTCCCAAAGCTGCTTTTCCATACCCTGGGGAAACACTTTGCCGGCTTTAAAGTACGCGTTGCAGGTATCCGTGGTCAGCGTAAGCCCGGGAGGGACGGGCAGCCCGATATTGGTCATCTCGGCAAGATTCGCCCCCTTGCCGCCGAGCAAAGCCTTTTTATCAGCCTGCCCCTCTTCAAACAGATACACAAATTTCATCTCAGTCATCGCATTACACTCCTCTATAATAAATAATATAATATGGCCATGGGGCTCACTTATTCAATTATATGGCCGTTCTTTTAAAATTTCAAGCAAAGCGGGTTTTTTCTTTCCTGAACAATCGTTTCATGATATGATGGACGAAAGGAGGGGGGGTCGGTTGAAGAAAGCATCCGTCTTCATCTTATTAATTATCATCGCTATTTTCCTGATCTCCGGCTGCGAAGGCGGCGCTGTCGACGCGCCGGCGCCCGTACCCGCCCCGGACGAGGGTTACGCGGGTGATCAAGAGCCTGTGGCAAACGACCCCGGCGCCGACCCGGCGGCGGACGGCCCCCGGGAACCGGAAGAGCCCGGCATTACACCCGGCCAGGGTCCCGAATATATCCGGAACCTGTTGGAAGAAGGCGCCGCGATCGAAAATCTCAGCTACACCGCCATCTTCCACAACGAAGACGGCGAATCGACTTACGAATACTACAAACGGGGCGATTTGACAAAAATCATATCCTACGAAGAAGAGTCCCAGTACGTATCCATCAGCGACGGTTATATGACGGTGTTTTACAGCCTGCCGGATAGAGTAGGCCACACCCTCATGGACACAGGCGGCGATATGGGGGATCTGCCCGGCGTCGACGCCCTGCTGAATGAGGATTTCTATACATTTCTTTCGGTGGGGGAAGAGAGCGTTTCGGGCCATCTATGCCTGGTGGTAGAGACGGAAGATGAATCCGGCGCCCTCAAGATATGGATCAGCAAAGCCCTCGGCCTGCCGGTCAAGTACATCGGCACGGACGACAACGGCTGGTACAGCCTGGAGCTTAGGGATATCCGCCTCGACGAGCTGCCGGAAAGCGAATTCCAGATACCCTCCGATGTGGTGATGAACTATTGAAAGGGCCGACGCCTTGCCTCAGCTTGAAGTCTACATCGACACCTTAGAACATGACTGGCCTGCCCGGGAGCTCCTCTGCCGGGATTTGGGCGTCCCCCACAGCAGGATCAAAGGACGAACCACGGCGTTTCAACTAAAGAAAGTCGTATTATCCTATTTGGCGAGAAGGCCCTTTGGGCTGCTCCGCCTTTTGTCCGTACTTGACGACTACTGGGACTGCAAAGTGCAAATAAATTACATCACAAAAGAAGCGTTGTCCTACGACAACGACAGAAACCGCGGGATGATCGAGCATATCATGGAGCAAGCCTGCCAAAGCCTGCTTCGCGAGCCTCCCGCCCACTGGCCGGAGCTTATGGGGTTGTATTGCCAAAAATTGGCGCATTTACGTTATTATGATGAATTCGCGGGGAAGGAGCCTCCTTCTGGGGAAAAAGTCTCCTCCTTCTGAAACAGGATAGTTGGTATTTTATCCCAGCGAATGGAGGAGGCCGGCCACGACGCCATAAATGGTCAGATCCTCGGGGTCGATAGACACTACGACAAAATCATCGCCTTCGACTTGGAGCCTCACCTGGCGCAAACCTTTCGTATATGTCCTGATCAGGACTTCGCCGTCCAGCAGGCCGATGATGATGTCGTTGTTGTCCGCCGTAACCTGTCTGCGGATGATCAGATGGTCACCGGCGCTAAGCTGGCGGTTGATCATGGAGTCGTCCGGCATGACGGTGACAAAATAATCCGAATTTTTCAACAAACCCTGAGGCAGCAGCCACGTCTGGATCGCGCCGGGGTTTTTTGTTCCCTCGCCGGACAAAGCGTCGGGGATATCCGCAAAAGGGAGACATCGCAGCGTCTGATGATCCGCCTGGGAAAACGGCTGCTCAGATTGCCCTGTAAGCCCTTGAAAAGTATCGCCAAGGGTATTATCACCTGGCTTATTTTCTGAAGGGCTTTTTTGGACGACCATAGCCCGGGGGCGTGAAGGATCCCGGCGGAGCATGCCGGCTTCTTCAAGTTGGCGGAGGCGCCCGTGTATGGTGGATGTGGAAGGCGTATCCACCGCGGCGCAGATCTCCCTGACCGAGGGGGCGTATCCGCGATTCGCGATATAGGCTTCGATGAAGCTAAGTATAGATTGAAGATTGGAGGGGAGTTGTTCGTAATTCGTCATTTTCATCACCCGTAACCATTATAACCGAATATTTGCGAAAATACTACTTCCGATAATAAGTCTTTTGTAAAGTAGAAGCGCATCTGCCACAGTTCAAATTGCAGGAGCCAAAAGCATGCCTATTTGCTGCGATGGATTGAACGGCTTCGTCTGCCAGATAAGCAATCGCAAACCTGGTAAATCCGTGGGTGCGACATGGACGTCGCGCCAGACGGAACGCGCCCAGGTTCTACGAACCTCCAGTCCGCTAACCGAAACGCACAAGCGCGCGTAACGTTCGTCGCGTTGGAGTCGCTAGGGTTTGCATTAAACGATTGCTGTATCTGGCCGAAGATGTGAACCATCGAAGCAAATAGGCATGCTTTTGGCTCCTGTAACTTGAATTATTCCTCCTCCAGCTCGCGGCCGGCTTCTTCCCACTCGCGGTACGCTTCCGGCAGCCTTGCCTGGATGGCTTTCAGCTTTTCGTTCAGTTCCCTGGGTAGACCGCCGGAATCATCTTTGCCGTAAGTATCCGGATCACCCAGGGCTTCTATCGTATCCGTTTCCTGCCTCTCAAGGCGGTTGATTTCTTCCTCCAGCGCCTGAAGCCGCTGCCGCAGCCTTGCCCGGTTAAAGCGGTCACCTTGCTTAGAGGGCCGCTTGTCGTTTGGGCGGCTTACGGCGGTGGTTTTCCCGCTGCCATCTTTATCTGTTTTCTCCTCCGACTTCTCCCTGAGCCCTATGAGCCTGGCGCGCTCCTTACGTTCACGGTACTCGCTGTAGTTGCCCGGGTAAGAAACCAGGCCTCCGGCGGTAAGCTCAAGCACACGGTCGGCGAGCCGATCGATGAAATATCGGTCGTGAGAAACCATCAGCAAAGTCCCGGGATAGTCGCTGAGATAATCTTCCATGATTTCTCTGGCATAGATATCCAAATGATTCGTCGGTTCATCCAATATAAGGAAATTTCCTTTTTCCAGAGTGAGCTTCAGGAGGGATAGACGCCCCCTCTCTCCCCCGCTGAGGCTGGAGATGCTTTTGTCGATATCTTCGGCGAAAAACAGAAACCTGGCCAGAAGGGTTTTCGCTTCTTCGACGGTAAGGTCATAGCTGTAAACGATCTCCTGCAGCACAGTATGCCCAGGTTCCAGATTCTGATGCTCCTGGTCAAAATAAGCCGGCTTCACGCTGGGGCCCAGATAGACGCCGCCTATGCCGGGCTTGAGCCGCCCAGTGATCAGCTTGAGGATCGTGGTTTTGCCCGCGCCATTTGGGCCCAGGAGCGCCACTTTCTCGCCGTCGCGGATCTCCGCGCTAATCCCTGAGAACAAGTGTTCATCGGTATAGCCATATCCTAAGCCGTCGATGGTGAGGACCTTTTCCCCGGCTTTCAGGAGCACTTCGGCTTTGCCCATGTTCATCCCACGCTGCCGGGAGGGCTTGTCCAACCTCTCCATTCGATTTAATATCGACTGCCTCCCTCTGGCCTGCTTCGCTTTGATGCCGGATTTATAGCGCAGGATATAGGCTTCCGTTTCGCTTATCTCCTTCTGCTGCTTTTCGTAAGCCCTGGTCTGGGCTTTGATCTCCTCGCTTTTCTGGAAGGCGTAGGCGCTGTAGCTCCCCGGGTAACGCTTGAGCCCGCCGTCTTCCATATCGAAGGTCGTCTCGGTTATCTTGTCCAAAAAGTAGCGGTCATGGGAGATGATCAGCAGGGCGCCGGGGTAATCCATAAGGAAGCCCTCTAACCATTCTACGGAATCAAGGTCGAGATGATTGGTAGGCTCGTCCAGGAACAGGAGGGGGAATTCCCTGACCAACAGCCTGGCAAGGCCGATCCTGGTCTTCTCGCCGCCGCTGAAGCTAGCCACGGGGCGGTTGATCTGGTCTTCCCGGAAGCCCAGGCCGCTCAGTACGCGGCGGACCTGCGTTTCCGCGGAAAACCCGCCGGCCCTCTCATAAGCTTCACGTTCGTTGCCGTATTCGCTAAGTATATCTTCCAGTTCCCTGCCTTCGGCTTTGCTCATAGCCATCTCCAGTTCGCCCAAGCGCTCCCGCTGGGCGAAGACGTCGGAAAAAACAGCCATGACGAAAGACAGCAAAGTGTCCTCACCGCTGTCCTGGGACTGCTCAAGAAAGCCGATGGAAGCGAAAGGCGCCAGCTTTACCATGCCCGCGTCTATGCTTTCCCTGCCGGCAAGGCAGTTTAGGAGCGTGGTCTTGCCCGCGCCGTTTGCGCCTACGAGCCCCGCCCTTTCCCCTTCTCGGATACTCAGGCGGATATCCGCGAATATACGGGACGAACCGAAGTATTTTGTCAACTGTTCGGCTTCCAGTACGAATGCCATAGAAAGGTCCACTCCATCGAAAAGACTCAGATACAGCCTGTCAGGCGATACCTGAGTCCCGCGTACAAACGATCCTTACACGCTTTTTGATTTACCTGACCAAATGCCTATTATTCTGCTTCTTCGTCCGCGTTTTCCCCGTCTTCCGGGTCATCCGCCTCTATAACCGCTTCGTCTGCATCCTCGTCGGGCGCTTCCTCGACCGCGTCGGCGGAGAGAGCCTCGGAGGCGGCTTCGTCGGCCGCTTCGGCGGCGGCTTCAGCCACGGCTACGGCTACCATTTCCTTCATCGCTTCCCCTACAGCCGACCCCACCGTCTCGGAAATGGACTCTTCCACCGTTTCCACTATGGCGTCGTACCCGTCGTCCGCGGCGTCCCCGGCGGAGAAGGCTTCGTCCTCAGGCTCGTCCTTGACCAGCTTCGGCAGATCGATGACTTCCTTGATGCTCAAGCTAACCCGGCGTTTCTCCAAGTCGATGTCCAGTATCTTCACCGGGACGACCATGCCCTCTGTGAGCACGTCTTCCACCTTGTTTACCCGGAACCTGGCCAGCTGGGATATATGGGCAAGGCCTTCCAGGCTTGGTTCGAGCTGAATAAATGCGCCGAATGAAGCCCCGCGCATCACAGTACCCTCGTAGATCTCGCCCACCTTGTACTTCTCTGAAGCCAGATCCCAGGGATTGGGGAGGAGTTTCTTTAAGCTAAGGGAGACTTTTTCCTTCTCCCGGTCGATCTTCAGGACGTAGACCTCGATCTCATCATTGATGGATACCACGTCGTAAGGCTTCCCGACCTTCCCCCAGCCCATTTCCGACACATGGAGCAGTCCGTCGCAGCCGCCGATATCCACAAAGGCGCCGAAATCAGTCAGGCGCTTTACGACGCCCTTCCTTGTCTGCCCTTCCTCGATACTGCCCCAGAAGGCTTCCTTGTTCTTCTGGTACTCTTCTTCCAGGAGGGCCTTTCTGGATAAGATGACCTTCCTGCCCGAGCGGTTGAGCTCCAGTATCTTGAAATCCAGCTCCCTTTTCAGGTATTCGCTGAGATCCTTGACAAAGCCCCTTTCTACATGAGACGCCGGCACAAAGCCCCGCATGCCCACATCTACCAGAAGCCCGCCCTTGACCACGTCGATGACGGTGGCTTTGATGGGCTCGCCATTCTCGAACAGCTCTTCAAGCAAATTGATCTTCTCTTCGAAAAGGGCGTTTTTACGGGATAGGATGACATTGCCGTCCCGGTCTTCCTTCAATACCTCCACGCTGATCTCGTCGCCCACTTGCACGACCGTCAAAGGGTCTACTTTCGTAAAGGCGAGTTCATAAGCAGGTATGATCCCTTCCGATTTATAGCCGATGTCGACCAATACCTCGTCTGAAGAAACCTTGACGACCGTCCCTTTGATGACGTCGCCGGGATGGAAATCAAGAAAGCCCATTTCCGCTTCCATTTCCGAGAAATTCCCTTCCGCTTCCTGCTCGGGATCGCCTTCCTGCTCTGCTTCAGGCGCTTCCTGCGCATCCTCGCCCAGCTGGGCGGCCTGCGGCTCTTCCTCGCTTTCCTGAGGGCTTTCCGGCTCTTCCACGCTTTGCCCGGCAGCATCCGGCTCCTCTTCCTCCTGCCTGGGGGGCTCGGGTTCGGCTTCAGCTTCCGGTATCGGCGCCGCTTCCTCCGAAGGGGCGTCCTCGCCGGGGGCCGTGTCTTGTGGGGCAGCCTCCGGCTCTGCGGCGGCTTGCGGGGCGATCTCCTCTTCCGTGGTTTCCTCCGGGGATACTTCTAACTCCTGATCCTTGAACTCTTCCATCATGTCAACTACCTCCTTGATTATCCACTCAGGGGTTGAAGCCCCTGCTGTGATCCCTACCGTATGCGTTCCCTTGAACCAATCCATGTCCACGTCGCGGGCGGTCTCTATCCAGTGTACCCGGGGCGCCGCCCTCTCGCAGTACTCCGCCAGGCGTCTGGTATTTGCGCTATTTCTACCGCCGATCACCAGCATGAGGTCTGCGGCGGCGGCCACCCTGGCCGCGGCTTCCCTCCGATCCACCGACGCGGCGCAGATCGTGTCAAATACCAAAGGCTCGAGGCCCTGCTCGCGAAGCCATTCTACCATGCCGAGGTATCCGTCCTGATCCGCCGTGGTCTGGGCTATCACCGCCAGCTTAGCCGGCAAGGTGAAGCCGCTTAGCTCCCGCCTGTAGTCCTGTACCGCCCGGCAGCCTTCCCCCAGCCAGGCCCGGTAAGCGTTGACCTCGTCGTGGCCCCCGTCGCCGAAAATCAGGATGAAGTATCCGTCTTTCCGCGCTTCCAACGCCTTCTCCAGCGCCCGGCTTACCAGGGGGCAGACCGCGTCCGCGATCCGGCCGCCCATCGCCCTTACTATATCATAAACCACGGGTCCTTTTCCATGGCTGGGAATAATAAATATATTCCCCTTGCCTTCGATACCGGCTAGGTCTTCTTCCCCTATCTCCCGTATCCCCAGCTCGGCCAGCAGGTCGGATATCTGGCGGTTGTGTACCAACTGGCCTACCACATAGACGCCGCGCCCAGAACGCGTGTTCTCCTCAGCCGTCCTCCGGGCCAGGGCCAGGGCGCGCTTTACCCCAAAACACATGCCGGCGTCTTCCGCCAGCAATACACGGATTATGCCGACCTCGCTTATCCTTTGGCCTCCTGTCTTACTGCCGCGGCTATCTCTTCGATAGCCCCCCGGAACGCAGCTGTCATCTCCTCAAGGACTACCGCGTTTGCCTTCTTCTCCTGAAATTCCGCCAGGTCCAGAGGTTCTTCACAGGCTACGCGTACCTTTTGCCCTATGGAAAGAGGAAAGATTTTCCTCGTATTGTCGAAATAAACCGGATACACCGGCGCGTCTGCCCGGTGGGCGAAAAGCGCCGCGCCACCTTTGAAAGGCATGAGCTCCCCTGTCTTGCTCCGCGTGCCTTCCGGGAAGATAGCCAGGACGTGCCCTTGTTCCAATACTTCAGACGCCCTTCGGATGGCTGACCGATCCAGCTGTGTGCGCTTTACCGGGAAGACGCCTATGCGGGGAAGGACAAAACCCAGGAACCAGTTGTCAAACAACTCGGCCTTGCCGATGAAGTAAACGCGCCGCCTGATTCGGCAAAACAGGATGACTGGATCCCACATGCTCCGGTGATTCGCGATGATGACCGCCGGGCCTGACGCCGGTATCCGCTCAAAGCCGGAGATCTTTATCCGGTTGAATATCCTGAGAAAGGGCCAGACGATCCATGGGGCGACGAAATGATATACGAACTTATAAAACATGCACGGCTGATACCTCGCTAGTACTTCGTAACACTGAAAAGTTGTCTATTGTAGTGTCGAACGGACGATACGAAGGGCTTCTTCCACCGCTTCGGGGAAGCTCAATGAGGTCGTGTCCAGGAGTATACTGCCTTCCGCCCGGCGTAGTGGGCTGATGGGCCGGGTCGAGTCCTCCTTATCCCTCTTCTCAAGTTCTTGGATGACTTCTGCCAGGGACTGGCCTGCTTCCCCGCCTGCGGGGTCCGTGTCTTTTCTTTCAAGCAGACGCCGCTCCGCCCTTACCTCTGCGGAAGCGGTGAGGTATATCTTACACTCCGCGTCGGGCAGTACCACTGTGCCGATGTCCCGCCCTTCCATCACCACATCGTGCCCGGCGGCTAGCTTTCGTTGGGTCTCGACGATGGCCTTTCGCACTTCCGCGAAAGCGGACACCCCTGGGACCGCTTTGCTGACCGGATGGCTGCGGATATCCCCGGTGACGTCCTGCCCCCTGCAGAAGACCCGCTGCGCCCCTCCCGCGGGATCCTGCTGAAAGCGGATGTCTGCGGACTCCGCCAGGCGGCCCAGCGCCTCCCCGTCGTCCGTGTCCGTCCCCATCTCCAAGGCCAACCAGGTCAGCGCCCTGTACATAGCCCCCGTATCGATATGGATGAATCCCAGCTCCGAGGCGATGGCTTTCGATACGCTGCTCTTCCCCGCGCCGGCGGGGCCGTCTATGCTTACCTGGATACGGATCCCTCCCCCACGGGGAAATCCGGGGCTACCCGGTGGGCGAGGCCGATGGCGATCTCATTCAGATGAAGCAGCCCGATGCCGAGATAGATGCATACCGCTATATGATCGCCGCTGCGGGCTATAGCCAGCTTCCCGCCTACATTGAGCCCGAAAGCCTTGTTCAGTATCTGCCCCAGGGCTTCCTTGGTCGCTCCCGCCACGGCGCCTTCGTCATAATGGTTGTCTTTGATCACATCTTCCCGCTTAGCCGCCACGATGGCGCGCTCGATGATTTTTTTCGCGGACATGGCAAAATCGCCGCCATAATCGACTGCGACCGCGCGAATACCCACATTTGCCAAATCTCTCTTTAGGGTTTGCTCATCTTCCCGTGTTTCCGTCAGTGCCATGCGAATCGCAGCCGAAGAAATTGTTTTCGATCCGTGTTCCATTCATACGCCTCTGCCATCTCAAACTAATCCGATTATCATTCTACTATTAATCCGCAGAATATGCAAGACCTTAGCGTCAGGAACGCAGACGCCGGGCTTCTCCGGCGCTCAGCCGGCGGTAGCTCCCGGGCACGAGCCCCTTCAAGTCGAGAAAGCCCATTTTCGTGCGGCACAGGTAGGTCACGGGCAGCCCAAGGGCGTCGCACATGCGGCGTACCTGATGGTTCCTGCCCTCGGTGATGGTCAGAGAAAACCGGCTGGCTTCTTTGCTGTAATACTCGATTTCCAACTTGGCGGGGGCGGTGACCCCGTCCTCAAGCCTGACCCCTTTCCGCAGTATAGCCGCTTTCTCCCCGGAAAGGAGCCCTGCCGTCTCTACCAGATAGGTCTTCGGCATCCGATACCGGGGATGGGTCAGCTTATTTGCCAGCTCGCCGTCGTCGGTCATCAGGACAAGCCCCTCCGTCTGGTAATCCAGGCGGCCTACGGGAAAAAGCCTTTCATCCCGGGGTATGTAGTCCATCACCGTCTTGCGCCGCCGGGGATCGTCGCAGGTGGTCACCACGCCGGCCGGCTTGTACAGGAGCAGATAGGTCGGGGATTTCTTCGGCGTCAGGCGCTTCCCTCCCACGACCACTTTGTCTTTCGCCGGATCGACAGTCACGCCCATTTCCGTGACGACGCGGCCGTTCACCGCGACCTTGCCTTCTTTGATCATTTCTTCCGCCCGGCGGCGGGAAGCCAAGCCGCAGCGGGCTATGTACTTCTGCAAACGTTCCAAAGGGAGACCTTCCTTCATTGCTGTGGGGCGTCCTCAAAAAGGCTGCCCGTGTCCTCCTCCCCCTCGGCCTCAAGCTCGGGCAGGTCCCGGAGGGACGACATACCGAAGTATTTCAGAAAGTCGGTGGTGGTGGCAAACATGATGGGCTTGCCGGGTACGTCTTTACGGCCGGCTTCCCGGATCAGGCCCCTCTCCAGCAAGGTATTGACCGGCGAATCGCAGTTGACCCCGCGTATCTCCTCCATCTCCCCCCTGGTCACCGGCTGGCGGTAGGCGACGATGGACAGCACCTCAAGGGAAGCCTGGCTCAGGCTGGTCAACCTGGGCTTGACGAGCTTTTCGATGAAAGGGGCGTGTTTGGAAAAAGTGGAATACATCCAGCCCCCGGCGATCTCACATATCTCAAAGCCCCTGCCCTGCTGCGTATACTCCTGTTGAAGCAGATCCAGGGCTTCCAGGACGTCCGCGGTCTCGTAGCCGGTGATCTCCGCCAGCGCGCTCAGGGTGAGAGGCTCGGATGAACATAGAAATAAAGCTTCCAAAAGCTCCTTGATTTCCTGTGGATATAAGATCAACGCCCTCCCCCTCCCTCGCTTGTATATTTCGCTTCTGAGCTGCGCCCGCTTCCGCCAGCCATTCGGTTACGTACTACCATGTACGCGCCCTCATGTCTGTCGTCGCTTGCCTTGTCAGAAACGAAATCTACAAGCGATGTGCTGCATTTCGCTTCTGAGCTGCGCCCGCTTCCGCAGGCATTACTACGCTTCTTGCGCCGCCTGGCCGGACTCGATATAGATTTCGCCGAATACGCCTCTCTGGGTGACCCGGACGCGCCCCTTCGCCAGCAGCTCGAGCAGGGCGAGAAACATGGTGACGGCTTCCAGCAAAGACACGCAATCCTCCATCATCCGGGTAAACTTCACGCGGCCCGCACTCCCGTCGATGGCTTGGGTGATACGGAGCATGCTGTCGTTCACGCTGGCTTCGTCCTTCTGGACGGTGATGACCTGGCTCCGCGCCGCCATCAGGCGGAGAATCTCGCGAAAGGAGCCGTAGAGGTCAGCCGGCGTCAGCCCCTCCACCGGGTTTGGATGGGGAAAAAGGGACAGGAGCAGGCTTTCGTTGACCTCCCGGTAGTATATCTTGGTCCTGCCGGTCTCCATGCGCTTCAGCTCCTGGGCGTTCTCCTTGTAGATGCGGTACTCCAGAAGCTTTTCCACCAGCTCTTCCCTGGGGTCGGCGCCCTCGCCCTCGCCAAGCCCGTCCTGGGGCCTCTTCGGCAGCAGCATCTTCGCTTTGATGACCAGCAGAGTACCCGCCATCACCACAAATTCCCCGGACAGGTTCAGGTCGATATCTTCCGCTTGGCGCAGATACTCCATATACTTGCCGGTGATGAAGGCGATGGGTATGTCGTAGATATCCAGCTCGTTTGTGTCGATGAGATGAAGGAGCAGGTCCAGGGGGCCTTCATATACCGGCAGCACCACTTGATAAGCCATCGCTATATCCGCATGGCCTCTCTTACCAGGGTCATGGTTTCCTCGGAGCGGACCATGGCCTTAGCGTCGCCCTGGGCGATGATGTCGTCCACCAGCCCCGCGTCCCCGGCGAATTCCGCCCTTCTCCCGCGGATGGGTTCGAGCCTTTCATTGATGACAGCGGCTAGCTTCTTCTTGCACTCCACGCAGCCCACCTCCCCGCCGGTGCAGGCTTCCCGCAGCCCGGGTATGCCGGCTTCGTCGTAGATGGAACGATAAGTGAATACGATGCATATATCGGGATGGCCCGGGTCGGTCTTCTTGATCCTTGCCGGGTCCGTCACCATGCTCCTCACCTTTTCGTTGACCTCGGGTTCGTCAGCGGCAAGGGATATATCATTGTGGTAGCTTTTGCTCATCTTCCTGCCGTCCGTGCCGGGAAGCGTAGCGATCTTCGCGTACTTCGGCATGGGCTCGGGGAAGATCTCCGTGTCATATAAATGATGAAAACGCCGGACAAGCTCCCGGGAAAACTCCAGATGGGCGCCCTGATCCTCCCCCACAGGCACCAGGTTGGCCCGGTAGAGGAGTATATCCGCCGCCATCAGGAGGGGGTAACCAAGGAAGCCATAGGTCTGGATGTCCTTGCCTGCTTTAGCGAACTGCTGTATCTGGTCTTTATAGGTAGGGACCCGTTCCAGCCAGGGGATGGGCATGATCATGCCCAGGAGCAAGGTCAGCTCCGCGTGGGTCTTCACATGGGATTGGATGAAAATCGAAGAACGCCGGGGATCCAGCCCCGCCGAGAGCCAATCCAGCAGCATCGTCCTCCGGTAGCTTTCGATATGGGAGGTATCGTCAAAGTCGCTGGTCAGGGCGTGCCAGTCGGCGACCATATAGAAGCATTCGTAGTCATCCTGTAGCAAAGCCCAGTTTTCCAGTACGCTCAAGTGGCCGATGTGCAGTTGTCCCGTGGAACGCATCCCGCTGAGGATGACGCCTTGTTTGTCCGGCATGGTTATCCTTCTCCTTTGTATAGGTCGTGGTTCAGGTAAAAAGCGCGAAAAACTTCACGAAGCTGTTGATGAGCCCGATGGTCAGCGGCGTGATGACCATTTGAGGCAAGCTCCCCATAAGCAGAAGCAGCAAAAGGATAAAGCTGTACTGCTCGATCATCTGCGCGGCCCGGTAGAAGCGATCCGGCAGCAGGCCGAAGAGTATCTTCGAACCGTCCAGGGGCGGTATGGGCAGCAGATTGAAAAAGGCTATGCTGGCGTTGATGATGATCATGTAGTTGAGGAAGCCAAAAAACCAGGAGAAAGCGTATAGCAGCCTGGCCGGCATGAAGCTCAGGATACCGACGCAGACGAAGCATAAGACGATGTTGGACATAGGCCCGGCAAGGGCGGTGAAGAGCATGCCTGTCTTCTCGTCCATGGACTTGAAGTTGTAGGGGTTGACTGGCACGGGTTTAGCCCAGCCGAAGCGGAAAAACAATAGGCAGATGAACCCGATGGGGTCCAGGTGCTTAAGGGGATTCAGGGTCAACCTGCCCATATTCCGCGCGGTGTTGTCCCCCAGTAGATAAGCGCTATACCCATGGCAAAGCTCATGGACCGTCAGGGAGACGATGATAGCCGGCAGGCGGAATAGTAGATCGGATAGTTGAAAATCAAACAAAGCTCATAGCCCCTTCATTTCAGATGCCCGGGGACCAGGTCGTAGCGGATAAGGTCTTCCAGGGTCTCCCTCCGCAGGATAAGGCTTGCGTCCCCCCCGGAAACCAAGACCACGGCGGGTTTCCCTATACGGTTGTAGTTGCTGGCCATGGCGTACTGATAAGCGCCGCTGTTGGGGATGGCCAGGACGTCGCCGGCTTCAGCCCGGGGCATGGATACGTCGCGGATCAGCATATCCCCCGATTCGCACAGCTTGCCGGCTACGCTGGCTACGATCTCGTCGGGGGCGGACATCTTATTTGCCAGGCAGGTCTCGTACTTGGCCTGGTATAGCGCAAGCCGGGGATTGTCCGTCATCCCGCCGTCCACCGCCACGTAGGTACGGAAGCCGGGGATGTGCTTGACGGAGCCCACTGTATACAGAGCCGTGCCGGCGTTGCCGACGATGGAGCGGCCCGGTTCCACGGAGAAGCGCTCCGGGAAGGGGAAATCATTTCGCTTGAAAGCTCCGGCGAGGACCTTGCCTATGGCTTCGGCTATGGCCTCGGGAGGCGAAGGGGAATCCTCGTGGGTATAGTAGATACCGTAGCCGCCCCCCAGATTCAGCTCAGGCAGGGTAAGCCCAAGGCTGCCGCGCACCTCCGCCATGAAGCCGGCCATGATTTCCGCCGTCCGCGTAAAGGTATCAATGCCCAATATTTGGGAGCCTATGTGGCAGTGTATGCCTCTTAGCTCAATATTTGCCGCTTCCCCCATCATCTTCACGGCTTCCAGGGCTTGCCCGGTGCCGATAGCCAGGCCGAATTTGGAGTCCACCTTGCCCGTCTGGATGTGCTTGTGGGTATGGGCGTCTATCCCCGGCTGTATCCGCAAGAGGGCTTTCGGCTTGAGCTTCATCTCCCCCGCCATGGCGTCCAGCCTGGCGATCTCCGTGAAATTATCCACAATGATGCGCCCGATGCCGCTTTGCAGCGCGTACCTGAGCTCCTCCGGGGTCTTATTGTTCCCATTGAAGTCGATGCGGGCCGGGTCCACTCCCGCCGCCAGGGCGGTATAGAGCTCGCCGGCGGACACCACGTCCACGCCCAGGTCCTCCTGGCAAGCGATGCGCATCATGGCCAGGCAGCTAAACGCCTTGCAGGCGTAAGCTACCTCGCCGCCGGGGAAGCCCTCGATGAAGGCCTTGTGGAATGCCCGGCAGTTCAGCCGGATAAGCTCCTCGTCCATCACATATAGAGGGCTACCGAACTCTCTGATCAATTCCACCGCGTCGCAGCCGCCGATGGAGAGATGGTCATGTTGATTGATCGTCATTGTGCCGTGGAATTTCATCATTTCACCGCTCCGATAGTACTCTGTGAAACCGAAAAATATACAGGATACTCGTGTATTATTCGCAAAATATCGTTTACTCTGTATCTTAACATTAGTTCGGGCCGCTGACAAGGGCTTTCGCTGCGAGGAGCAGGCCCAGGCGTATCTGCGCCAGGGAGAAGCCGCCCTGAAGGTAAGCGATGTACGGCGGCTTTAAAGGGCCGTCCGCGGAGAGCTCGCTGGAGGAGCCTTGGATGAAGCCGCCCCCCGCCATGATCACGGGATGGCTGTACCCCGGCAGCGAGGCCGGCTCTGGCAGGAAAGCCGCGTCCAAAGGGCAGGCCCGCTGTATGGCTTGGCAAAAGCGGACAAGCTTGCTTTCGTCTCCCAGCTCTATGGCCTGCACTATGTCGGCCCTGCCCGCCAGGCGCCCCTCCGGCATCACCGGGTAGCCCAGGGCGCTGAAGAAAGCAGCGGCCAGCACGGCGCCCTTCATGGATTGGCTTACGGTTTGCGGCGATTGAAATAAGCCCTGGAAAGCCGGGCGGTTGAAGCCCATGGACGCCCCCAGCCCGGAGCCGAGCCCGGGGGCCGAAAGGCGGCGGGAGCAGGCTTCCACGCAGCTGCTATCCCCCACGATGTACCCGCCGGAAGGCGCCAGGGTGCCGCCGGGGTTCTTGATCAGCGATCCGATCACCAGATCGGCCCCGTAGGCGCCCGGCTCCTCTTCCTCCGTCATCTCGCAGTAGCAGTTGTCCACAAGGCAGACGACGCTGCTTTTCTTCTTCTTCACGGCGCCGAGGATGCCCTTCATCTCCGGCATATCGATGGAAGGCCGCCACTGATATCCTTTCGATCTCTGTATCAGGACAACTTTTGTCTTTTCGTTTATGCTCTCCAGCAGGCGAGGCAAGTCTACGCCCATATCCTCCTTGAGGGGGATTTCCTGATAAGAGACGCCGGATTTCAGCAGTGAGCCGGCTTCCCCCCCCAAGCCGATGACCTTTTGCAATGTATCGTAAGGCCGTCCCGCGGCGCTGACGAGTTCGTCTCCCGGCTGCAAGAGGCCATACAGCCCTATGGCCAGGGCGTGGGTGCCGGACATGATCTGGCTCCTGACCAGGGCGGCTTCCCCTCTAAAGTAGTCGGCAAACACAGACTCCAGGACTTCCCTGCCCGCGTCGCCGTAGCCGTAACCGGTGGAGCCGTTCAGGTGGAAGTCCGTGACGCCGTTCTTCTGAAATACATGGAGCAAACGCAGCTGGTTGTAAGCCGCCCGCCTGTCGATTTGGGCAAAATCTTCCGCCAGGGAGCTTTCGGCTTCTTCCATAACCGATACGGCCTCCGGGTCTATCCCCCAGGCCTCATTCAGGAACCGGCGCGTGTCCGGGGCCGCGCCTCCGCCTCTGCCCTTACTCATTGTACTCGCTGAGATACTGCCGGTACAGCTCCGCCTGCCGCCCGGGTAGCGAAACGAGGCCGCTCATCCCCTCTTCGTCATACCGGACCTCAAGGACGCTTCCCATCTCATAGAAGCGGTTGAGCACCCCGCCGTCTTCCTGGCGCAGCGTAAAGCGGCGTGTCACAGCCGGCTCCGGCAGGAGCGCGGCGGCCGCCTCAAGGAGCTCATCGAAGCCCTGGCCGGTTTTCGCCGAAATCAGCACGGCCGGCTGGTAGTCGGACAGATAGCGCCGTACATCGAGGGGATCCTGGAGCAGATCGGCTTTATTGAAGGCGTGAAGGACCGGTTTCTCCCGGCAGCCGACGTCTTCCAGCACATGATGCACGGTCTTGATTTGCTCTTCCAGGTTATCGTGGGCGGCGTCTACCACATGGATCAGCAGGTCTGCGTAGAGCGCTTCCTCCAGGGTTGCCCGAAATGCCGTGACCAGGGTATGGGGCAGCTGCTGGATAAAGCCTACTGTATCGGTGAGCAAGGCCTCCCGGTCACCCAGCCTGAGCCGCCTGGTGACCGGGTCCAGGGTAGCGAAAAGCTTATCTTCCGCCTTGACCCCGGCGTCGGTAAGCCCGTTGAGCAGGGAGGATTTCCCCGCGTTGGTATACCCCACCAGGGCCAGCACGGGGATTTGATTTTTCTTCCGCCTGTCCCGGTTGACCGTCCTCTGCTTCCTGATTTCCTCGATCTCCGCTTTTAAGTTGCCGATGCGCCGCCGGATGTGCCTTCGGTCCGTCTCCAGGCGGCTTTCCCCAGGCCCCCTCGTGCCGATGCCGCCCCCAAGGCGGGATAGGGCCTTGCCTTTGCCGGCGAGGCGAGGCAGCATATAGCTCAGCTGGGCAAGCTCTACCTGAAGCTTGCCTTCGCTTGTCACCGCGCGGTCGGCGAATATCTGCAGGATAAGGGCCGTCCTGTCGATGACGCGGCAGGGGAGCTTCTCCTCAAGCTGGTTCAGCTGCCTTACGGAAAGCTCGTCGTCGATGACCGCCAGATCGGCTTCATTCTCTGCGATGATCCCGATGATTTCTTCCAGCTTGCCTTTTCCGAAGTAGTGTGCCGGGTCCGGCTTGTCCCTGTTTGCCATGAGGCTCCCCACGACCTGCCCGCCGGCGGTATCCACCAGGCCCGCCAGCTCCCGTATGGATGCCGCGGGATCCAGTTCGCCGGGCTTGCGATGGTTGCTCAGGCCCAGCAGCAGCACCTTTTCCGCTTCCTGTTTCACTTGTTCGTGTATCGTATCCGGCATATCGTATATCTCGCCTCCGTCGTCATTGTTCCCGGTAGGATAAGCCCATCTCTCTAAGCTGCCCCTCCAGCCAGCCGAAGCCTTCAGAATCCGCCCGCAGATCCAGCGCCACGGCCCAATCGCCCACTCCACTGCCGTCCCATACCTTTCGCGCGTCCAGCCAGTGGATGTCCGGGTTCCTGCGGAACCAGGTCAGCTGCCTCTTCGCGTAACGCCGGCTCTCCCTCTTGATATCGGCTACCGCCTCTTCCAGGGGCAGCCCACCTTCCAGGTGGGCGATGAGTTGCTTGTATCCGATGGCCTGCCCGGCCTGGCTCTCCCCCTTGAGGGCGCCCCCCTCCCATAAAGCGGCGACTTCTTCCAGAAGCCCATTCTCCATCATCCCGTCGACCCGTTTGTCGATGCGGCCATACAGAAGCTGCCTGGGAAGGTTCAGCCCCAGCAGGACGGTAGGGAATACGCTTGAGGGCGCCTTGAAGGCTGCTTTGTTCCCGGATATGGGCTTCCCGTGGACGGCGGCATACTCCAGCGCCCGGATGACCCGTTTCGTATCGTTGGGGTGAAGCCGCCCGGCAGACTCCGGGTCTACCCGGCGGAGCTTTTCCCATAGGAGGTGGGGACCACTATCCTCCGCTTCCGCGGCTAGGGCTTCCCGGTATCCCTGAAGAGGGCTTCCCGGGGCCGCTTCCCGCTCATACTCATAATTGTATAGCACACTGTCAATATACAGGCCCGAGCCGCCCGCCAATACAGGCGTCCTGCCCCGGCCCGCGACCTCCCTTACCGCCCCCCTTGCCAGGCTTTGATACTCGGCTGCGCTGAAGCTTTCGCCCGGCTCGCGCAGATCCAGCAGATGATGGGGCACTCCCCGGCGTTCGCGAGCCGTCGCCTTGGCGGTGCCTATGTCCATCCCCCGGTATATCTGCATGGAGTCGCCGGAGATGACCTCCCCGTCCAGAAGCAGCGCAAGCTCCACGGCGAAATCGGATTTCCCGGTAGCCGTGGGCCCCACCACGGCGTAAAGCGTAGCCATCGCTTGCTCAGCCCTCCTTATCCCAGACGCCGTATGCCACGGGCCCGTACTTCGTTTTCACCACCCGCCCCGCGCCCAGGTCCCGAAAAAGGGCGGAAAACCAACGCTCTTTGAGGACGACCCTTTTGCGGCAGACCCTGAGGGCTTCCCCAAGGATATCCGCGGTGAAGGGCTCGTAGCAGGCCAGAGGACGTATATGATTCATCCCGTCGGATCGGGGGTTGGGCTTTTGAAACATGGGGTCGAAGTAGACCACGTCCCACTGCCCTGTCCGCTGTGCGCGCAGATACGCCCCCGCCTCCTCGGCAAGCACGGCGATACGCCCGGCGGCTGCCGAAGCCGGCGCCTTTCTGCGGTCGTATTTCCCTGCCTCATGGCCCAGCCCCCACTCGGCGACCAAAGCGATGACCGGGGACGCCTCCAGGCCCAGCACCTTACCTTTGTCCCCTACCGCCCAGGCGGCGATAAGGGCGTCCGTGCCTAATCCGAGGGTGCAGTCCAGGACTTCGTCGCCCTCCCGGAGGGCGGCGGCGCTCAGGAAGATATCCTCCCCGCCTTCCATGAGCCTGCGGAATCTGGGTATCGCCATGGAGGGGTGCCAGTGTAAGGGCGGCTCTTCCATATATACCCGCATATCCCTGTCTACGGTGACCAGATAGTCCATCTGATGGATTTCCCGGAGCTTACCCAGGCCCAGCCCCCCTCGGGGGATGTACGGTACCCGGTACCGCTCCGCCAGGCTGGCGGCAGCCCCGATCTGCGCCGCCCCGGCTTTCGCGCTGGTAGTCAGGGCCCAGCGGTAAGCCGGCTTCACGACGAACGCCCGAAAGCCTGGATCAGCCTGCGGTAAGGGAGCAGGTACATGATCGGCCGCCCGTGGGGGCAGGTCATGGGGTGGCTGGTTTTCCGCAGGCCGGCCAGAAGGGCGTTCATCTCCTCTGTGGATAATGGCGTACTTGCCTTCACCGCCGCCTTGCAGGCGTTCATCACCAGCAGCTTTTGCCGCGCTTCTTCGAGGCCGGAAGGCTCCCCCCCCCTCCCCAGGTCGTCCAGCAGCTCCAGAAACACAGCCGGGTCGGCGGAGGAGCCGGCGGGGGCCGAGCGGAGCAGGTACTGGCGCGGGCCAAAGCGCTCAGGTACATAACCAAGCTCGTTCAGGAGCAGGATATGGCGGATAAGTATATCCTCCTCCCCTGTGGTCAGATCCAAAGCCGGCGGCTGCAGAAGCATCTGGGCAGGCTCGCTTTGCCGGCCCCGGGCGGCGTATTCTTCATACAAGATACGTTCGTGGGCCACATGCTGGTCCACGATGAGCAGCCCGGCGCCCACTTCGGCGAGGATAAAGGTACCGTGAAGCTGGCCGGCGATGTTGAAGCCGATATGGGGCCCGAAGGAAAAGTCCCCTGCGGCCTGGTCTCCTGCCAGAGCCCTCAGTTTTTCCGTATGGGCCCGGACGCCTCCATACCCGGGCTCCGCTTCTTCCGCGACGGCAGCTGCCGCCGACAAGCCGGCCAATACTTCCGCGGTCTTATCCGCTTCCGGGAAGCCGGCAGGCCCGGCTTCTTGGAAAGCGCCGTGGATCAAGCCATCCAGCCGCCGCTCCCCTTCACCGGTGAAATCGTACAGCGACGCCCAATCCCTCGCCGACCGCGCAAACAGGTCTTGCTGCCTGCCGGTATAAGCCGCTCCCCTTGCGTCGTACAAGCCCTCCATGGCGGGCTTCGTGCCTGAGAAAGCGGCATTATCCGGAGCGCTGCCGGAAACCACGCCGCCCAGCCCTTCCGCCGACAGTACAGGCCCGCCCCCCGAGAGCGCAGTCCGTATCACCCTGGTTACGGAAGGGTTCAGATCCGGGTCGTTGATCCGGACTTCCAGCTTGCCCGGGTGCACGTTTACGTCCAGCAGGCTTCCGGGGAGGCGGAAGCTTAGTATCGCCAGAGGGAAGCGCCCTCTGGGCAGCAAGTATTCATAGGCCTTCTCGATGGACCATAACATGTCCCTGACGCCGACCCTTCGCCCGTTGATATATACATGCAGCCCTTTCCTCGACCCGCGGCTGTAAGGGGGCGCCGTGACCCATCCCGAAAGCCGCCCCTTTGAGGCAGGGGACTCCACGGGGACCAGGGCGCGGCGGGCTTCCATTCCGTAGAACAACTCCACCAGGTCTTCCATCTTATTCACGTCCAGAGTGTCGAAGATGGTCTTGCCCTGGTTTTCCAGCCGGAAGCCCACGCCCGGATACCCCAAGGCCATTTGTATCATCAAATCATGGATGAGGCCGCCCTCGTATCCGGCGCTTTTCATGAATTTCAATCTGGCCGGGGTATTGTAGAACAAATGTTCGACAGTGACCCGCGTCCCTACCGGGCATCCTGCCGTGCGCACTTGCGGCGCTTCGTCGCCGCCTTTGACCAGGAGTTGACGCCCTTCGATATCGCCGTTCCTGCGGGTCTCGATCTCCAGCCCGGCCACGGACGCTATGCTTGCCAATGCCTCGCCCCGGAAGCCGAGAGTACTCAGATCTTCCAAATCCTGTATGCCCCTGAGCTTGCTGGTAGCGTGGCGCTCCACAGCCAGGGCCAGGTCGGCGCCTTCTATGCCCCCGCCGTTGTCCGTGACGCGGATGCTCGACAAGCCGCCGTCGCGATACTCGACCCGGATGACCGACCCGCCGGCGTCAAGGGCGTTTTCCACCAGCTCTTTCACCACGGATACCGGACGTTCGATGACTTCTCCGGCGGCGATTTGATTGGCGGTGATGTTGTCCAGGCGTTGTATACGCCGCGCCCCCGAAGGATCAGCCTGCTCGCCCATTGCCGTCACTTTCCTTTCCGCAGCGTTTGCTGCAGCTTGTACAGATAGTTTAACGCGTCGATGGGCGTCATGGAGGAGACGTCTTTTTTCTTCAGATCCTCCAGCGCCTTTTGCTCTTTACCCGGCGGCGGGGCAACAAGCCGGCGCTCCCGCCCTTGGCCAAGGGAAGGCTCGCGGGCCGCCCCTTCGCCAAACAAGCTCAGCTGGGTTTTGCCTTCAGGCTCGTACGCAGGCTCCGCCACCGCTCCCTGCTCCAGTTCCTCCAGCTTCGCCTCAGCGCCGAGGATGACTTCTTCCGGCAGCCCGGCCAGTTTTGCCACATGGATCCCGTAGCTCTTATTCGCCGAGCCGGGGATTATCTTATGCAAAAAGACTATCCGCTCCCCTTCCTCTTCTACGGCCAGGGACAGGTTCTTCACTTCCGGATAAAGCTCCGCCATATCCGTCAACTCCAGATAATGCGTGGCGAAAAGGGTCTTTGCCCTGATTTGCGCCGACAGATACCGGCTTACAGCCCAGGCTACGCTCATGCCGTCGTAGGTGCCGGTGCCCCTGCCCACTTCGTCGAGGATCACCAGGCTCCTTTGCGTGGCGTGGCGCAGGATATGGGCGACCTCGTTCATCTCCATCATAAAGGTGCTCTGCCCGCCCCGGAGGTCGTCGCTTGCCCCGACTCTGGCAAAAAGCTTGTCCCGGATGGGGAGCGACGCGGAGGAAGCGGGGATGAAGGACCCCATCTGCGCCATGAGGAAAGCCACCGCCACGCTGCGGCAGTACGTGCTTTTCCCGCCCATATTCGGCCCGGTGATGATATAGAGGCCGGTGCCGGCGTCCATAGCCAAGTCATTGGGTACAAAACGGCTTTGTTCCATGATGCGCTCTACCACCGGATGGCGGAGATCCTTGATGCGGATGGAAGGGTCGCCTTCATCATTAAAACATGGTCGGCAGTAGCGCCCGTCCGACGCCAGCTCCGCCAGGGATTGGAATACGTCCAGCCTGGCCAGGGCTGCAGCGGTGGCTTGTACCCTGGGCAGGGCTTCGCCCAGATACTCCAGAAGCTCCTGGTAGAGCGCGTGCTCCAGGGAGACCATCTTCTCCTCGGCGCCCAGAACCATGCCCTCCAGGCGGATGAGCTCCTCCGTCACGAAGCGCTCCCCTGAAGCCAGGGTCTGCTTGCGCTGGAAGCGCTCCGGCACGGAAGCAAGGTTGGATCTGGTCACGTCGAAGTAATAACCAAAGACTTTATTGAATCCCACTTTCAAGGATTTGATCCCCGTGCTCTCCCTTTCCCGCTGCTCCAGCTCCAGCATCCAGGCGCGGCCGTTTTGCGCGGCGTCCCTGTATTCGTCCGCCTGAAGGTCGTAGCCGGGGCGGATATATCCCCCGTCCTTCCAGTTGTTTGGTATATCTTCGGCTAATGCGGCTTCCAGGCGTTCATGCAAATCCTTCAGCTCGTCGATCCCCCGGTAGATGTGATGGATCTCCCCGCGCCCGCTTTCCTTCCCGGCCAGCAGTCCGCCCACAGCCTGGCGAAGCCGGGGCAGCACGCTAAAGGATCGTTTCAGCGCCAGAATCTCCCTGGGTATGGCCCGCCGATATACCACCCGGGTCATGAGCCGTTCCATGTCGTACAGCTCATTTAGCAGCCTGCGTAGCTCCTGCCTGCGGCTCCAGTCGCGCTGAAGCGCCTCCACGGCGTCCAGCCGGGCTTCGATAGAACTGCCTTCGATCAAAGGCTCCTCCAGCCAGCTCCTCAGGAGCCTGGCGCCCGGGGCCGTCCTGGTCTTGTCCATGAGGTCAAGGAGGCTGCCTTTCTTCTCGTATGTCCGCAGGTTTCGGGTGATCTCCAGATTTCTGAACGTAGTGGGATCGATGATCAGCCGCCTGCTTGCCTGGTCAAGAGCCAGGGTTCTTACTTGGGTCGGCGCCGCTTTCTGCGTATCCTCCAGATAAGCCAGTAAAGCGCCCGCGCAGTCACCGGCTAATGGGTAGTCAAGCCATAAAGGCTCTTTCTCCTCAAATTGCCTGGCCAGCCTCTCCCGCCCCCCGGCCCTGTCGTAGGCGGAACCCGGCAGCAGAGTGACTGTGTTCCTTTCCCTCTCCCCGCCTGTCCACTGGGTTATGTATTCCGTCAATATCAGGTAGTCGTTTTCCGATACCAGTATCTCCCGGGGCTTGAGCCGGCCCATCTCCCCGGAAAGCACAGCCAGGCTCTCCCCGCCGCTGAACTCCGCGATCCTGAGTTGCCCAAGGGAGACTTCGCATAAGGCATAAGCCCAGCGGTTTTCTTCCCCGTGAAGCAGCGCCGCGATGTAGAGGCTCTCGTCCTCCTGCCCTGCCTCCATGGCGGTGCCCGGGGTTACGATGCGGACTACCCCGCGTTTGACTATGCCTTTGACCTCTTTCGGGTCTTCCAGCTGTTCGCAGATACATACCCGGTAGCCTCTTTGCACCAGGCGGCCGAGATATTGCTCCAGGGCGTGATGGGGCACGCCGCACATGGGCATGCGTTCTTCCAAGCCCGCGTCCCGACCGGTGAGTACGATATCCAGCTCCCGGGAAGCGACCTCGGCGTCTTCGCCGAAAAACTCATAGAAGTCCCCCAGGCGGAACATCACCAGAGCGCCGGGGTTTTCCTCTTTGATATCGAAGTATTGCTTCATCATCGGCGTCATCGCGCCGGGATCATTCGCCACCGCGTACTTCCCCTTTCAGCGTCCAGGTCTGCGCCTCCGTCACGGTCACCCTGTGGAAGCAGCCGACGCCTTGCGGCCCGCCGGGGAAATGGATCAATTGATTGCCTTCCCCTCTTCCGGATAGTACGCCTTCCTCCCAGCTTTCCGCTAGTACAACCAGCTCCCTGCCCAGGAGCAGCCGGTGAAGCCTCAGGCTGCTCGCGGCCTGGGCTTCCATCACCCTCCGAAGACGCGCTTTCTTTACTTCGAGGGGGATCTGGCCTTCCATCAGGGCGGCGGCCGTCCCCCGCCGGGGGGAGTACATAAAGGTGAAGGCGGAGTCGAAGCCTACCTCTTCGAGTAAATCAAGGGTGTCCTGCAGGTCTTCTTCCGTCTCGCCGGGGAAGCCCACGATGACGTCTGTGGTGAGCACGGCGTCCGGCAGGCGCCGCCTGATGCTTTGTATCAGGGCGAAGTACTCCTCCCTGCCGTACCCCCGGTTCATCCGCGCAAGTACCCGGTCCGCCCCGGACTGCACCGGCAGATGGATATGCCCGGCTACCTTGTCGCATTCGGCTATCGCCGTGATGACGTCGTCCCCGAAGTCCCTGGGATGGGAGGTCATGAAGCGTATCCGCCGCAGCCCGTCTATCTCCTGGGCTTGACAGAGCAATGCGGCGAAACCTCCGCGCCCTTGTGCCGCGCCCCATGTATTGCCATACGAATTCACATTCTGCCCCAGATACATGATCTCCAAAGCGCCTTCGGCTACCGCCCTGCGGCTCTCCTCCAGTACGTCTTGCGGCAGCCGGCTCCTCTCCCTGCCCCGTACGTAGGGCACGACGCAGTAGGCGCAGAAGTTGTCGCATCCGTATGTGATGTTGATCAGGGCTTTAAATGGATATCGCCTGGCGGAAGGCAGCCCTTCCGCGATCCCCCCCGTCTCCTCCCGGTCGCATCGGAGCCCCGCGCCATGCCCGGCGCCCCGTATCATGTCCGGCAAGCGGTGAAGCACATGGGTGCCCAGTATAAAGTCCACGTGAGGGGCGCGCCTGCGTATCAGCTTAGGCATATCCTCTTCCTGGGCCATACAGCCGCAGACGCCGATGACCAGACCGGGCCGCGCCTGTTTATACTGCTTCAGCGTGCCCAAATAGCTGAACACCTTTTGCTCCGCTTTTTCCCGGATACAGCAGGTGTTCAGCAGGATCACATCGGCTTGCGGTTCTTCCGCCGTCTCTTCATATCCCATTTCCGCCAGTAAGCCAAGGATCGTCTCGGAATCCCGTTCGTTAGCCTGGCAGCCGTAAGTCGCGAGAAACACCTTCACCGGCGCCGACCTCCATTTCCTCAAGAAAGTGAGCTCTGCCTCATTCACCAAGTAAAATCCCGCCGCCCAGTACCTGATCCCCAAGATAGTACACGGCGCATTGGCCGGGGGCCGCCGCCCTTTGCCCCGCGTCAAACACCAGCCTGCCTTCTCCATCGGCCAGGGGATAGTACATGGCGGGGGCGGGAGCGGCGCCCGAACGCAGCTTCGCTTTCACGCGAACCGGCTCTTGCGGCGCTTCCCCGCCTACATAGCAGTTCGAGCCTGTGCCGATCTCCCGGCGGTACAGGGCGTCCTCATGCCCGACGACTACCTGGTTTTCCTCCAGGCGCAAAGCCAATACATACATCCTGTCTCCGAAGGAAGCGCCCAGGTTCTTCCGTTGACCGACGGTGTAGCAGGCCAGCCCCTTGTGCCGGCCCAGTACTTTTCCCTGAATATCCACAAAATCCCCGGGCCGCAAGCCCGGCGGCATGCCTTCCCCCCGGGGCGCGGGGCAGCTTGTCTTATAATTCTGAATAAAGCTCCGATAATCACCTTCCGGGATAAAGCATATCTCCTGGCTGTCCCTGCGCGTGGCTGCCGGTAGCCCCGCCGGCCCGGCGAAAGCCCGCACCTCTTCTTTCGTTAAATCCCCCAGGGGGAATAGTACTCTTGCCAGCGTTTCCTGCCCCAGGCGGTAGAGGAAGTAGCTCTGGTCTTTCCTGTGATCCGCGCCCCGTAGAAGTTTATATCCTCCGGCGTCGCCGTCGTATACGCAGCGGGCGTAGTGCCCGGTAGCTATCCACTCGGCCCCGGCTTCCTCCGCCGCTTCGCTCAAGGCCCGGAACTTCACAGCCGGGTTGCAGGCCGCGCAGGGGTTTGGCGTAAGCCCGGCTTGATACGACTGATAGAAATACTCCTGGACTTCCTCCCTGAAAGCCTGCCTCCTGTCCAATACCTTTACTCTGATTCCCAGTCGCTCCCCGGCGGCTTTGGCTTCTTCCGGCGCCTTCGTCCCCTCAAAGAGGTCGAGGCAGAGCCCCTCCACCGCGTAACCCCGCCGCTGCAGGAGCAGAGCCGCGAAGCTGCTGTCCACGCCGCCGCTTAAGGCGACGACCACCTTAGCCCCCGGCCGGCTATGGCAGGTTGTCATTTTGCCTTTTTCCCCTTCTTCATGACCGGGCCGGCGTCACGGCCGATGCCCGTATGCTTATAGTACTGCGTCCCTTTCATCTCGGCAGGGAGATAGTCCTGTTCCACCCATCCCCCGAAGCTGTGAGGGTACTTATACTCCGCCCCGTGGCCGAAGCCCGCGGCGCCCGGGTAGCTCGCGTCCCGAAGATGGGCCGGCACCGAGCCGTATTTACCCTGGCGTATGTCCTCCTGAGCCTTATCGATGGCGACTACGGCGGCGTTGCTTTTCGGCGCGTTGCATAAGTAGATCACCGCGTTTGCCAGGATGATACGCCCTTCCGGCATGCCCACCTGCTCATACGCCTGGGCCGCCCCTGTGATTACGGCCATAGCCATGGGGTCGGCAGGGCCTACGTCTTCGGAAGCCAGTATCAGCATTCGGCGGAATACGAACCTCGGGTCTTCCCCTGCGGAAAGCATCCTCGCCATGTAGTGCAGGGCGGCGTCCGCGTCGGAGCCCCGCATGCTCTTGATGAAGGCGGAAGCCACATCGTAGTGCTGGTCGCCCGTCTTGTCGTAGACAATGGCCCTCTCCTGTATGGATTCCTCCGCCGTCTTGATATCCACCCGGCGAACGCCGTCCCGGTCGGGGGCTGTGGAGCGTACCGCGAGCTCAAGGCCGTTCAATGCCTGGCGGGCGTCCCCCCTTGCCGCGGCGGCAAAATGGAGCAAAGCCTTCTCTGACACCTCCGAATGATAGAGCCCCAAGCCGTTTTCTTTGTCCTCCAGGGATCTTTTCAGCAGGATCAAGATATCCTCTTCCCGCAGAGGCTCCAGGCGAAATATCCTGGAACGGGACAGTAAAGGCGAGTTCACGGAGAAATATGGGTTCTCTGTGGTCGCTCCGATGAGGACGATCTTGCCTTCCTCCACGCTGGGCAGCAGGGCGTCTTGCTGGGATTTGTTGAAACGATGTATCTCGTCGATAAATAGTATGGTGCCTTGCCCGTGATACTTCATCCGTTCCTGGGCCTCGTGCACCACCTGTCGTAATTCCGCCACGCCGGAGGTCACGGCGTTGATACGGACGAAGGCGGAATCCGTGGCGTTTGATATCACCATAGCAAGGGTGGTTTTCCCCGTCCCCGGCGGCCCGTAAAAGATCAGCGAGCCAAGCTGGTCGGTCTCGATAGCTCTGCGCAGGAGCATCCCGGGGCTGAGAATGTGGCTTTGACCCACCAGGTCTTCCAGCCTCTCCGGCCGCAACCTTGCCGCCAGGGGCATTTGCTTTCTCGCTTTGTCCTGATTGATCTCGGAAAATAAGTCCGCCATGGCCTTTTCTCCTTTATGCTTGATTAAGCAGTTCTCTGACGATATGCGAAGCCATCAGCAAGCCTGCAGCCGCCGGTACAAACACCATGCTGGCAGGTCCCGGGGGCCCGGAAGGCTCAACGGGTTTCGCCGCGCCCACGGCGGACTCCATCGCGTCCGCGTTGGGCTCAATAGCGTTCACGCCGGATCCCGCCGCGTCCCAGCCGCCCAAGGCGGCGATGGGGGGCTCCTTGGACCATACCACCGCTACGCCGCTATCGATACCCGCTTCCCGTAGCCCCCTTCGCAGTTTCCGTGCCAGCGGGCAAGTATGGGTCTCGCTGACGTCCCCCAGAGCCAGCTTTGCCGGATCCAGCCGATAACCCGCCCCCATGGAGGAGACGATGGGTATCCCCCTTTTCTTAGCCGCGAGGATCAGGGAGATTTTTCCTTGGATATCGTCGATGGCGTCGGCGATGAAATCCGGCTTTCCGCCCGGTCCGGACAGTATAGCATCGAGGTTTTCCCCGGTCATCCTGAAGGAGTATAGGTGCAGCTCCAGCCCGGGGTTGACGTCTCTCAGCCTGGCGCCGGCTACCTCGGTCTTGTACATGCCTTCGGTGCTGCATAAAGCGGGGAGCTGACGGTTTCGATTGGACACACTTACAGTGTCGTGATCCACGAGAGAGAGCCTGCCTATACCCGAACGCCCCAGGGCTTCCGCTGCGAAAGAGCCTACCCCACCCAAGCCGAAGACGGCTACATGGGCCCGGCTAAGCCTTTCGGCGCCTGCATGGCCGATCAGCCGCATACTCCGATCTTGCCAATTCAATAAAAATCACCCCACAATGCCGTGAAGGCCTTTGTTTTGAACCTGCTCTCGCAGGTGGGCGCCTTCCCGCCTGCTTAATCGCTCCTACCCGCAGCAGGCATGCAAGTCACAGGCGGAGAGTCAGGCTCCCAATCAAAATGTGTTGGCTCAAAACACATGGGCGCGGTCACGGTCATCGCAGGGTGTGTTGTTTATCAGAGTGTAAGGAGACGCCCTTTACGGAGAAATCCTACCACAATCCGCCGAGAAGTTCAAGCAAAACCTGTGCGGTTGTGTTCGCGTAAGGTTACAGTTCAGGAGGTCAGGGGCCCAAAGCGCGCTTATTTGCCGCGATGGTTCACAGCTTCTGCCAGATATAGCAATCGTTCGATGCAAACCCTAGCGACTCCAACGCGACTTCGTGTCGCGTTCCGTCTGGTGCGACGTCCATGTCGCACCCACGGATTTGCCAGGCTTGCGATTGCTTATCTGCAGACGAAGCCGTTCAATCCATCGCTTACAAATAGCCACGCTTTGGACCCCTGACCTCCTGAACTGTAAGCATTGCTATGTCGCAGTTCACGGGGCAGGAGTTTTGCTTTTTTAGGATTCTTCTTCCTTGGCGACGACGGCGATGTGGAGCTCCTCAAGCTGCTTCCCTTCCACCGCGGAAGGCGCCGAGCTCATCAGATCCATGGCGCTTTGGGTCTTGGGGAAGGCGATCACATCGCGTATGCTATCCCGCTTCAGCATCAGCATCACCAACCTGTCCAGGCCGATGGCAAGCCCCCCCATAGGCGGCACGCCGTATTCGTAAGCGTTAAGCAGGTAGCCGAAGCGTTCACGGCACTGCTCCAGAGTGAAGCCCAGCACTTGGAACATACGTTCCTGCACCTGCCTCTGGTGGATACGGATGCTGCCCCCGCCTACCTCGACGCCATTGAGCACGATGTCGTAAGCCTTTGCCCTGACCTTGCCCGTATCACTTTCCATCCTGTCCAGATCCTCGTCCATAGGCATGGTAAAGGGATGGTGCATGGCTACATAGCGTTTCTCCTCAGGGGAATACTCAAATTGAGGGAACTCCACCACCCAGAGGAAGTCAAACTTATCCGGGTCGATGAGCCCCAGTATCTCGCCCAGCTTCAGCCGGATATGGCCCAGGGCGGCGCACATCACCGGGAAAGTATCCGCCACGAAGAATAGGACGTCCCCGGGCTTGCCCTCCATGCGCTCCACGATGGCCTCGACTTGCTCCTCTGTCATAAACTTGACGATGGGCGATTTATACTCGCCGTCATTCTGTATCGTGATATATGCCAGCCCCTTGGCGCCGTACACGGCGGCCAGCTTCGTCAGGTCGTCGATCTCCCGCCGGGAGAAGCCGGCGCAGCCTTTGGCGTTGATACCTTTGACCCTGCCGCCTTTGTCCAGGACGGATGTGAAAGCTTTAAACTCCGTGCCGGCGATGATATCCCCGACTTCTACGATCTCAAGGCCAAAGCGTGTGTCCGGTTTGTCCGACCCGTAGCGCTCCATGGCGTCCTGCCAGGTCATGACCGGAAACGGCCGCGGCAGCGCGAGGCCAAGGGCTTCGGCAAACACCGCCGCGACCATGCCCTCGATCATATCCATAACGTCTTCCTTCTCCACGAAAGACATCTCCATATCAAGCTGGGTGAACTCCGGCTGCCTGTCCGCGCGGAGGTCCTCGTCCCGGAAGCAGCGGGCGATTTGGAAGTACCGGTCGATCCCCGCCACCATGAGTATCTGCTTATATATCTGAGGGGATTGGGGCAGGGCGAAGAACTCCCCCGCCCGGAGGCGGCTCGGCACGAGGAAGTCCCTGGCGCCTTCGGGGGTGCTGTTGATCAGGATAGGCGTCTCCACCTCAAGGAAGCCGTTGGCGGTAAAATATCCGCGTATGCTTTGGTTCACCTTGCTGCGCAGTGCCAGGGCCTGGTAGAGCTTTGGCCGCCTCAGGTCGAGATACCGGTGCTTCAGGCGGATGCTTTCTTCCACGTTTACGTCGTCTTCGATGTAGAACGGCGGCGTCTTCGCCGGGCTGAAGACGCGAAGGCTCGCGGCCAGGATTTCCACCTCGCCGGTTTTAAGATTGGGGTTGTCGGAGCCCTCGGGCCGACGCCTGACCTTGCCGGTGACCCCCAGCACATACTCGTTGCGTAAGCTTTCCGCAAGATTGAACACGTCCGGGGCGATAGCGGCGGGGTCAAATACTACCTGGACAAGGCCTTCCCTGTCCCTGAGATCCACAAAGATGACTCCGCCGTGATCCCTGCGCCTGTGAACCCATCCGGTCAGCGTCACGGTCTTATCTACGTCGGCGGCTCGCATTTGGCCGCAGTAGCAGCTTCGTTTCAGTCCCTGCATGGAGCTTGTAGTCGTCATAACAATTCCTCGATTCCCGACGAAGCGTCGGCGCCCCGTCTTTAATAAATCACTATTTTATGCAAGAATAGCCAGCTTGTCAACTTTTCGGCGGATCTGCCCTTCGACCCCTTCGATGTATTGTATCATATCCTTGGGGTTGTAAATATTCTCCAATGCCCAGCCGCCCTTCTCCAGAAATTTGCTCCCTGCCCCGGCGCCCAGCCCCAGTATCGTCTGGCGTTCCTCTATCATCAGGATATTATATAGGCATTCCCGCCCGGGCAGGCAGTAGCCTACATTTTCGCCCCCCGCCAGGCTATCCTTCTGGCGATACAGATAGTATGGCTTGTATCCGGCTTCATCCATCATCTCCCGGCTTTGCCTGATCATTTCCCTGCCGTCGGCTGACCCGGGCATGCTTTCGCCGCTTTCTTTGTACACGGAGCCCCGCTTTATCGCCAGGCCGTGGAGGGTGATGTTGTCCGGCTTCAACCCCAGTATCTCGTTGATACTATACGCCACGTCCTCCGGCTTCTCCCCCGGCAGGCCCAGTATAAAGTCGCAGTTGACGCGCAAGCCCCTGTCCGCCGGGAAACCCGCCCGGGCTGCGCTTATTCCTTCGGCTACAGCCGCCGTCCCGTGGCGCCGCCCTATACGGTCCAGGGTAGCCTGCACCATGCTCTGGGGGTTCACGCATATACGGTTTACAGGATGGGCGGCAAGGATCCCGACCATCTCCCGGGTAAGGGTTTCCGGCCGGCCGCTTTCTACCGTGCACTCGTATCCCGGCAGGAAAGCAAAGCTCCCCTCGACTGCGCCGAGTATCCTGTCCATCTCTTCCGGCGGCATGCAGGTGGGGGTGCCCCCGCCAAAATAAAAAGTCTCTACTTGAAAACCCATATCGGCGGCAGCCCGCCCGATGCTGCTTATCTCCAGCTCCATAGCCCGGAGGCAGGGCTCCTGCCACTTCCGCCACCGCTTGAGGTCATAACCCGGAAAGGAGCAATACTCACAGCGGCTGGGGCAGAAAGGGTAGCTCAGATACAGGCTGATCTTCTTTCTGCCCTGCTGCAGAAGAGGCAGCCTCGGCCTTTGGAGGAGGCATACATCCAGGAGAAGGCTTATCCTTCCGGCATCCATACCGAAGCTTTCCCGTAAAATCAAGGTTATCTCCGCATCCGACAAGCCCTGGTCGAGAAAGCGATGAAGCATCTTCGTTGGCCTCACCCCGGTGAGTATGCCCCAGGGGCTGGGGGCGAGGCGCTCCTGTTCCCGGAGGCCCGGTTCTTTTTCCAGGAGATGGTGAAAGGCAAGGCGCATGACGCGGCGGCGGCGGTTTTCCTCCGTCTCCTGAAATACCGCCGGCTTTATCTCTTCATAATGGGAAAAGCTCGCGCCCCCCTCCGCCCACTCGATAGTCACCCCGGCGACGCCCGCCGCCCAGGTAAGCCGAAGCGCCGGGGAGGCGCTGTCAATCCCAACCGACCGCGTCTCCCCGGCGGCGTCCGCGAGAAGATAGCCGTACGTACGCATGTAGTCGGCGTATATCGTCAGGTCCCCCGCGTGGTTGGAAGCGAAGCGCAGATGCTTTAGCGCGGCCACCTCATTAGGACCCTTCACGGATAAAGGGATTGGACTCCATCTCCCTGCCGATGGTGGTATCCTGCCCGTGCCCGGGAAAGACTTTCATGTCCCTGGGCAGCCGGTAAAGCTTTTGGCGGATGGAGGCTTCCAGATCCGGGTAGTTCCCGCCGGGGAAGTCCGACCTGCCCACGGAGCCGTTAAATAAAGTATCGCCGGTGAAGGCGCAGTTCTCCTCGTCGTTGATCAGGCATACGCCGCCGGGGGAGTGCCCCGGGGTGAAGACCGGCCGGAGGCTCATGCCGCCGCAGCGTATCTCTTCCCCTTCCCGGTAGAAGTCCACGCCCCCCGCGCCTTCCTTAGCCCACTGAGGGGTGGGGAACCTCCTGTCGATGCTGGTAAGGGTCTTCATGTCCCCTTCGTGGATCATGACGCGGGCTTCAGGCCAGGCTTCCCGCAGCTCGTCTATGGCTTCGATGTGATCCGGGTGGCCGTGGGTGATCAGTATGTATTTCGGTTTGATACCCAGGGAATCGAGGCGGTTGATGATGATATGCGCCTCCCCTCCCGGATCGATCATGAAACACTCCGGCGCCTCCGGCTCGCTTAAGATATAGCAGTTCGCGCCCAGCATGCCCACAGGCATAAAAAAGATGTCCATACATTACCTCCTAATGTTATATGATACCGATATCTGCCGCTGCCTCTTTTCCCGGCACAACCCGGTGCACCGCCGTCACATCCCTAACTTTGGTTATGCGCTCGATGACATAGTTCAGGTGCTCCATATTCTTGATTTCCAGCTTCAGGTTGGTTAGGGCCCTGCCGTTCTTCATCTCCCGGGAATGGATGGCGTGTATGGGCACCCGCATATCCGCTACGGCGGCGAGGATGTCCCCGGTGAGCCTGGTCCTGTCCCGGGCTTCGATGACCACTTCGGAGGTGAAGGAGCCCAGCAGCTCCGCGTCCCAAGCGGCTTCCACGATGCGGTCCTTTTCATCCTGAAGGTAATGCCGCGCGTTTGAGCAGTCCCTGCGGTGTATGGATACGCCCCGCCCCCGGGTGATATAGCCAAGGATGGGGTCGCCGGGCAAGGGGTTGCAGCAGTGAGACAGGCGGGTCATCACATTGTCCACCCCCCGCACGACGATGCCTTCGGAGGACTTGGCCGAAGCTTCAGCCTGCTTCTTCGCGGCTTTCGCCCCTTCTTCATTCGCCTTAGCTTCTACCTCCGCGTCACTGGACGCGGCTTCGGCGTACTTCACGATTTCTTCCCGGATGCGGTTATGCAGGGTCTTTAGCGTGGTACCGCCGTCGCCCAGGGAGGTCATCAGCTCTTCCAGCGTATGGCAGCCGGATTTCCTGGCGATATCCAGCATGATTTCGCTTTTCAGCAGGTTTTTCTCCACCTGGCTGTAGCGGGACAGCGCCTGCTCCAGTATCTCTTTGCCGCGCTCCAGGTTCTCGCTGCGCCGCTCTTTATTGAGCCAGCCCCTGATCTTACTGCGGGCCTGGGATGTCCGGACGATATTCAGCCAGTCTCTCTTGGGGCCGGTGGAGTGCCTGGACGTGAGTATCTCCACGATATCGCCGTTGGTCAGCTTGTAGTCCAATGTAGCGATCCTGCCGTTTACCTTGCTGCCCACACAGCGGTGCCCGATGTCGGTGTGCACCCGGTAAGCGAAGTCCAGGGACGTGGCCCCCACGGGCATCTCCATGACGTCGCCCTTTGGCGTAAACACAAAGACGATATCCTGGAACATCTCCATCTTCAGCATCTCGAAGTATTCGTCTGTGTCCTTCACCTCGGACTGCCATTCCAGGCTTTGCCTCAGCCACTCGAAGTAGCGGTCGTAGTCCTTCTCCGCGCCTTCCTTGTACACCCAATGGGCCGCCACGCCGTATTCCGCTATCCTGTGCATCTCTTCCGTGCGTATCTGTATCTCGAAAGGCTCGCCCTTGTCCCCCATGACCGTGGTATGGATGGATTGGTACATGTTTTCCTTGGGCATCGCTATAAAGTCCTTGAACCTACCGGGGATGGGCTTCCATATGGTGTGGATAATGCCCACGGAAGCATAACAGCTCTGTACGGAATCCACGATGATGCGCACGGCGATGAGGTCGTATATCTCGCTGACGTCTTTATTCTGCGCATTCATCTTCCGATATATGCTGTACGGGTGCTTCGGCCTGCCCCGGATCTCCGTCTTGATGCCCACTTCTTCCAGCTTGCCATGGATGATGGCGATCACCTCGTCTATATAGGCTTCCCGCTCCAGTTGCATGTCCGCGAGGCTCTTAAGGATGTACCGGTACCTTTCCGGCTCGAGGTACATCAGGCAGAGGTCCTCCAACTCGTTTTTTAGGCTGAATATGCCCAGCCGGTGGGCCAGGGGCGCGTATATCTCCATGGTCTCCATGGCGATTTCCTTCTGCTTCACCGGGGTATGGACGCTCAGGGTACGCATGTTGTGCAGCCGGTCGGCCAGTTTGACCAGGATGACCCGGATGTCCTTAGCCATGGCCAGAAACATCTTTCGGAAGCTTTCCGCCTGACGCTCAGCCTTTGAGCGCCCTTCGAACTTACCCAGCTTGGTGACGCCGTCTACGATCAGGGCGATGTCCGGCCCGTATAAGCCGCTGATCTCGTCCACGGTAACGTCGGTGTCTTCCACCACGTCGTGAAGAAGCCCGGCGCAGACGGAGGCGGCGTCCATGCCCAGGTCGGCGAGTATGCAGGCTACAGCCAGGCAGTGGGTGACATAGGGCTCCCCCGACTTCCGTACCTGCTCCCGATGGGCCTCGGCGGCGAAATCAAAGGCTCTGCGTATCTTGTCCGATTCCGCGGGCTGGGGATATCTCTCCGTAAGCCAGTCTATGGATTCATCCTGGTGGATCAACAGCTCATCCGTCATGGTTCCGCCTCCTTTCAGGCAGTATAGGCCGGTTGACGCCTTCGAGCAGCCGGGGCAGATCCGGCGAGAAAGCAAGGTTCACGTATTCTTCAAACAGGATGACATTTTTCTGCCCTTCCATATAGAGGGACGATTGCTTTAAATCCAGCCTCGCCGGGGGCGGCGGCGCCATATGGACGTCCCTGCGGCCTTCGGTTTCCTCCCTGAGCAGCAGGCTGATCTCCTCCAGTATGCCCAGGCAGTACCCCGCGGTCTTGCCGCTGAAGCCGTGATAACCCCTCTGCGCCACTTCCCGGGCCATGTCTTCGTCGGATATGCTCAGGGGGTTGGCAACCGCGGCTTTCTCCCGCAGATACAGATAAAAGCCGCCCAGCACCTCCCTGTCCGGCGCTTCCTCCCGCAGGAGCAGCCGGTTCAGTTCCTCGTCTTTCTTATTATACAGCAGATGTATCCGCGCGGTCTGCCCGTCGCGCCCCGCCCGCCCGGACAGCTGATTGTACTCAGCCCGGGAGAAGCAGAGATGATAGAGGACTACATCCCGTATGTCCGGGATGTCCGCGCCTTCCCCGAAAGCGCTGGTGCTGACCAGTATCTGCCATTCCCCGGCGCGAAAAGCCTTCTCCGCCTCCTGGCGGGATTCAGGCGGCAACCCCCCGTGGTAGTAGCCGATACTATTCTTCATTGAGGGCAGATTGTCCTGCAAAGCCCGGCATATTTCTTCCGTCAGCGGGCGGCTGTTGACGTAGATGATCATTTTGCCCCCGGGCTGTACCTCGCCCAGGAGATAAGCTAACTTCCCCTCGTTGTCCCTGCCCCTGCCGTCCCGGAGGGTCAGGTTTTCCCGGCAATGCTCCTCGGTCACCAGGCTGGCGATGTTGAAGTCCCGGATGATCTTGTCCGCGCAGGCATCGTCGGCGGTGGCGGTGGTGGCAAGAAATAAGGGGGACCCCAGCCGATGCCATGTTTTCTGCAGATCCCTGTACGCCTGGCGGTGGCTCGTCCCCAGGTGATGGGCTTCATCCACCACGAATAAGCCTATACGCTCCGCTACGGGCTCGAATTTATCCAGATGAGCCTGGAGGAATTCGGCGGTGGAGATGACGAAGCGTATCCTTCCTTGATACAGTTCGTTGAAAAAAAACCGCTTTTCCCAGTGATCCAGCCCGCCCCACGCCAGGGCCGCGTGTATCCCCAGGGGTCCCAGAGCTTTCTCCATGCGGCCGATCTGATCCCGGGCCAGGGAGCGCAGGGGATAGACGACGATGCAGATGTTCAGTGGGCCCATGGCTGCCGCTGCCGTTTGAAACACAGCCGTCTTCCCCCTGCCCGTGGCCATCATCAGCATGGTGTTTCTGCCCGCCGCCAGGGCGTCCAGGGCCTCGATCTGCTTGTCCCGGTAGTCTTTGGCCCCAAGAATATTCTCCCGGTAAACCGACCAGTCCGGGGGTTTCCCCGAAGCCTTGCCGCTGCCGGCGGATGGGCCTTCGCTTTCGCGGAAATCCTTCAGTACAAGGCGCAGGGAGCGCCGGCCTTGCCATTCGTTGATCTCCGGCTGGAAGAGCAAATCATAGACTTTCCCCACTTGGGGGTAAAAAATGGCGTCTTCCATATTGAAAGCCACAAAAGAAGCGGTTTCCGGCAGGTCCGGCTTGTAGAAAAGCTGATAGTGCCGCTTATCCCGCCCCATGGGTTTTTGCTCCGTCAGCTTCATCGAAAGCAATACGAACAGGGGCCTTGGGTTCCCGGCGCCGAAAGGGGCAAGCCTCTCCAGATCCTCCGCGCAACGCAAGGTCATCTGGCCCGGGGAGACGATAAGATCCGCTTCGATCTCCCCTTCGGTCTCATCTTCGCTTTCCTCCCCTTGCCCCTGCCCGGGGGCCGGCGCGAAGGCCAGCATCCGGGTCCGGAATGATTCCAGGTTGCCCCGGTCTATCCGCAGGCCGCAGGCGTACTCATGGCCCCCAAAGGCGCTCAGCAGCCCGGCGGCGCCGGCCAGCGCCTGGTGCAGCGAATACCCCGGCAGGCTCCTTCCGCTGCCCCGCCCGGTCTCGCCGTCAAAGGAGATAAGGATGACGGGCTTTCGGTACTTTTCCAAAAGCCGCGTAGCTGTAATGCCGATGACCCCGACGTGCCAACCTTCCCCGGCGAAGATGAGCACCGGGGGCTCCGCCAACTCCGGCGTTTCGGATATCCGCCCGGCCAGCTCCTCATAGATACCGCTGTCCAATTCCTGGCGGCGTTTGTTAAGCGCCTCCAACTGCTGCACATAGGGGTCGGCTTCACGCCTGCTTTCCGCCAGGAGCAGCTTCACGCCCAGGTTGGGGTCCTCAAGGCGCCCGGAGGCGTTCAGCCGGGGGGCGAAGGTAAACACCACATGGCTTTCGTTGATGGTTTTGCCGTCCAGCCCGGCATTGACTGCCATGGCCAAAATCCCCGGCAGAGGATGGAGGTTCATCCCCTCCAGCCCCAGGGCTGTCAGCACACGGCTATCCCCTATCATGGGCATGCCGTCCGCCAGGCAGCCTATAGCGGCTAGCTGGGCCAGTTCCGTCAAGTCCCCGTCGGCGCCCAGCTCCTGATAGAGGCAGTAGGCAAGGGCGAAAGCCACCCCCGCCCCTGAGAGCCCCCTGCTTTCCCCCGGCTCCTCCATCAGCTCAGGGTCGATGAGCGCCAGAGCTTCGGGCAGCTCATCCTGAGGCCGGTGATGGTCGGTGACGATGAGGGGCAAGCCTATCGAGGCGGCGAAAGCGGCTTCATCCGCGGAAGCGACGCCACAGTCCACGGTGATGAGGAGCTCAGCCCCCTGATCCCTGATCTGGCGAAGGGCTTCCTTGTGCAGCCCGTACCCCTCCTCGAAACGATGGGGGATATAATAATCCGCCTTGCTGCCCAGACAAGCTAAGGCTTTTATCAGCAAGGCGGTGGCTGTCATACCGTCGGCGTCATAATCGCCGTAGATCCATATTTTCTTGCGTTCCCCTACAGCTTCCCTGATCGCCTGTATCGCCGCGGCCATCCCGGGCAGCCGCCGGAGATCCGACAGATCCGCAAGCTCGCTATGCTTCAGGAAACCGAGCTGCTCGCCCGCTTCACGGAAGCCTCTCCCGCGCAGCAGTTCGTCGGTCAGCGGCAGAAGGCCCAGGGGGCCGGTAGGCGAAACGCCTGAGGCCGACGCGTCGCCTTTGATTCTCCACTTCTTGCGCTTACGGCCCGTCATCTGCGCTCCCGATCATCCGGTCAAGCTCCTCCAGGGTCGTGATCTCCCCCGGTGAGAGCGGCAAGCCGGTCTCCGGGTCAAACTTAGGCGCCGGCTGCGCCTCGGCCTGGGGCACAGCCTGGAGCTCGGCAACCTGCGCTTCAACGAGCGGCATCGAAAGCTCATCGCCGTACGTCGGCTGCCCGGCAGGCGTATCATGCTGCGGGGGCGCCTGGGCCTCATACTGCACGGGCGGTATATCCTGCTGCCCCGTCCCGGCTTCGTCGCCGTACCCGGCTTGCTCCGGCGCGCCCTGCAGCCCGGCAAGGGCGCGCTCCAGGGCTTCCTTTTCCCCGGTAAGGGCGGCGACCCGTTGATTGAGCTCCTTCATCTCCCGCTTGACCTGTATCTGCTTCGCCAGGTCCACGAGATAGATAAATACAGCGCCCAGGGCGATGGATCCCAGTATGACCAGCACCAGGGAAAGGTTCGCCTCCCAGAACAGGAAACGTATCACCACCGCCATGGTGTTTTGGACGGAGAAAGCCGCCACGATGATGGCAAAAATCAGGATCAGGATAAGTTGTACCTGCATGGATCATACCCCCTTTGTGATTGCCGCATCGGCTTACCAAGCCGGCGCGGGTTAAGCCGGACGCCGCTAACCCGTTTTCACGTCAGGTTTGAATTCCAGCCACAGGTTCCCGGAGATAAACGCCGACGAATAGAACCCGGAGATATTGCCCACCATAAGGGCAATGGCGAAGACACGGGTAGTCTTGCCCCCAAGGATGATGAGCGCCCCCAGTACCAGCGCTACGGTCATGGCGAGATTGATGGAGCGGATAAGGGTTTGGTTGATGCTTCTGTTGATAAGCTCCTCCCCTTTCCACTTCGGATTCAACTTCATGTTTTCCCGTATCCGGTCAAATACGACTATGGTGTTGTTGATGGAATACCCGATCGTGGTCAGCACCGCCGCGATGAAAGAGCTCTCCACCTCGAACTGAAATAAGGAGAAAAAGCCCAGCATGATCAGCGAATCATGGACGAGGCAGAGTATAGCAGCCACGGCGAACTTCCACTGGAACCGTATCGATATGTAGACGAGCATCAGTGCCGAAGCGATGGATAAGGCGATGATGGCGTTTTGCGTGAGTTCCTTCCCGACGATGGGACCCACGCTCTCTATCCTCTTCATATCGTACCCGCCAAGTTGGCTAAGGAATGACGCCATGACGCTTGTTTGGGTCTCCTCGCTTAGCTCGAGGGATTTGATGACATAGGTCCCTTCGCTATCCAGCGTGATGCTGCTGTTCTCCAAGCCGTACTCCGCCAGTACCTGACGGACCTGCTCCATGGATACGGCGCTGTCGTCGAACTTCAGATCCATCAAAGTGCCGCTTTGAAACTCTATACCTTGGTTCAAGCCCTGAAATATCAGGGAGACGAGCCCGACGACCAGAAGGACAGCCGAGGCGACATAGAAAAACTTCCGCTTTTGATGAAAGTTAAAATTCAATTCTGTTTTCATTTTCCCGCTCCTTTCACGCCATACAGGGCCAGGTTGGCAAAAAGCCCCGACTCGGCGGTGTTTTTAAGCAGGAACCTTGTATATACAATGGCGGTAAACATGCTGATCAATATTCCGATGCTCAGGGTGACGGCGAAGCCTTTTATGCTGCCGGTCCCCTTCCAGAATAATACCGCGGCGGCGATCAGCGTGGTCACGTTTGAGTCGATGATGGTCCACAGCGCTCTGGAGAAGCCTGAGTTGATCGCGGAGCGAAGGGTCTTGCCCGAGCGTAGCTCGTCCTTCAACCTCTCGTAGATGATGATGTTGGAATCCACGCACATGCCGATGGAGAGCACGATGCCCAGTATCCCCGGCAAGGTCAGCGTCGCCCGGATGAGGGCCATCACCGACAGGAGAAGCACGCTGTACAGGACGAGGGAGAATCCGGCGATCACACCCGGCAGCCTGTATACGACCAGGACAAAGATGATGACCAGAGCAAGCCCGATAAGCCCGGCGGTCTGGCTCTTCTTGATGGAGTCGGCGCCCAGGGTGGGGCCTATGGTGCGCTTCTCGACGATTTCCACAGGTACCGGCAAAGCGCCGGACTTAAGCAGCAACGCGAGCTGCCTGGCTTCCGCAAGGCTCTTGTAGCCGGTGATCACCGCTTCGCCCGTAGGGATCGCGACGCTGACAAAGGGGACGGAGATAATGTCGTCATCGAGAAAAATCGCGATATTGCGGCGCCAATCCCCGCTGTAAGAGGCGTCATATATGGACAGGTTGGGGTAGGTATCCACCAGGTACTGCGTGGTCTCCGCGAATATCTGTTTCCCTTCGTTGTCGAAGTCCAGCCTCACCACATATTCGTCGCCAAACTGCATACTCCCCGGCTGGGTACTCGCCGGCTGCAGCGCTTCCTGGGCGTTGACCAGATGGCTCCCGTCCAGCACAATGCCCACATTGCCCTCTTCATCAAAGATGCCGAAGGTCAGGTAGGCGGTCTTGCCGATCATGGCGATGGCCTCCTCCGGGTCCTGGACGCCGGGCAGCTCGATCAGTACCCGGTTAGCGCCCTCGCGCTGGATGGAGGGCTCCGTTACGCCCAAGCTGTTGATACGCATGTTCATGATGGACATGACCTTGTCCATCTCTTCCTTGGTCGCGTCGCCCTGGGCCTGTACGCGCACCTGCACGCCGCCTTTCAAGTCCAAACCAAGCTTTAGATACTGCCCTAGATAGGTGATCCCCAGGATAGCGCTGGCGATGGTCAATACAAGAACCACGAGCACAGCCGCCGCCTTACCGGTTTTCATCAGCTTCCTCCTTCGTCACGGGGGTTATTCTTCATCCTGCTCGACGACGTACTCGGCGTCTTCGGTATCGCTGTCCATGACCGTATCGGGTTCCGGAGCGGACGCTTTCGATTCGTTGCTGCGCAAAATGCTCCCCACCGCGCTTTTGGTGAACTGCACATATACCTCGGAAGCGATCTCAAGGGTCACCTTGTCGTCCTTCACGCTTCTCACGATGCCGTAGATACCCCCCGCGGTGACGACCCTGTCGCCCTTCTTCAGGCTGCTCATCATCGCCGCTTTCGCCTTCTGCTGCTTACGCTGGGGCCTGATCATCATAAAGTACATCAACGCCCCAATCCCCACGACCCATAGAATAGTTAAATATTGGTCCGGCACGAAAAAACCTCCTCGCTGCTCTTATGTAAGACTATAAAAAGAATAATACTATAAAATGGAAATGTATGCAAGAAAAAAACACGTAAATTTTTACTTTTACGAATTTTCGCCTTGCGCTTCGGTTAGCAACCTCTTTGCCGTTTCTTGCAGCCGGTCTTCCTCGATGGCGAGCCTCAACTTAGCCATCAACGATAGCAAGTAATGCAGGTTATGTATCGTCGCGAGGGTGGCGCCCAGTATCTCGCCGGCGATAAATAGATGGCGGATATAAGCCCTGCTGAAATTGCGGCAGGCATAGCAGCCGCAAAACTCATCCGGGGGCCGCATATCGCTCTTATACCGGGCGTTCCGTATCACGAGCCTGCCCCGGGATGTAAACAACGTCCCGTTTCGCGCGATCCGCGTGGGCAGCACGCAGTCGAACATATCTATACCGCGCAGCACCCCTTCTACCAGGCAGTCGGGAGAACCGACCCCCATCAGGTAGCGTGGCTTATCCTGAGGCAGCAGGGGCGTCGTGTGCTCTAATATCTCGTACATCAGGGGCTTTTCCTCGCCTACGCTTAAGCCGCCTATCCCGTATCCGGGGAAGTCCATCTCCACCAATTCAACGGCGCTGGACGTCCGAAGCTCTTTATACGTCCCCCCTTGGATGATGCCAAACAGGCTCTGGCCTTCACGGTGGTGAGAAGCCTTGCATCGGGCTGCCCAGCGGCTGCTGCGGGCGGTAGCTTCCCTTGCGTATTCGTACGTCGTGGGATATGGGATACATTCGTCGAATGCCATCGCGACGTCCGCGCCCAGTTTTTCTTCGATATCCATGACGGATTCCGGCGTGAAGAGGTGGGAAGAACCGTCGATATGGGAGCGGAACTCGACTCCTTCTTCTCTTATCCTGCGAAGATCGCCCAGGCTGAACACTTGAAAGCCGCCGCTGTCCGTGAGGATGGGTCCGTTCCACTTCATGAAGCCGTGCAGCCCCCCGTGGGCGGCGACCAGATCGGCGCCTGGGCGCAGATAAAGGTGGTAAGTATTGGACAATATCATCTCCGCGCCGGTCGCCGCAAGCTGCTCCGGCGTCATGGCTTTCACCGTAGCCTGGGTCCCTACCGGCATAAAGGCGGGCGTCTCCACCGCGCCGTGGGGCGTATCCAGCCGGCCCCGCCGGGCCATGGAATTCGTATCTTTTTTAATGCATGTCCACTTTACGCTCACGAACGTTCGTTCTCCTTATAAAATCAGCATGGCGTCGCCAAAGGAAAAGAAGCGGTAGCCCTCCCGTATGGCTTCCTGGTACGCCTCCATGACACGCTCCCTGCCCGCCAGGGCGCTCACCAGCATGAGCAGGCTGGATCTGGGCAGGTGGAAATTCGTAAGCAGGCCGTCGGTCATGTTGAAACGGTACCCCGGATAGATGTATAGATCCGTCCACCCGGCGCCGGCTTGCAAGGCGCCGGTCTTGCCCATGGCTTCCAGGGTGCGCAGCGCCGTCGTGCCCACCGCCACGACGCGCCGCCCCTCGCCCTTCGCCCGGTTCACCGCTTGAGCCGCCTCTTCGCTTACCTCGCAGTACTCCTTGTGCATCTTGTGGTCTTCGACGACCTGCGTATCCACGGGGCGGAAGGTGCCCAGGCCCACGTGGAGCAGCACCTGCGCCAACTCTACGCCCTTGGCGCGTAATCCGGAAAGGGCGTCTTCCGTGAAATGCAGCCCCGCTGTGGGCGACGCGGCTGAGCCGGGTTTATCTCCGTATACCGTCTGGTACCGTTCCGGGTCGTCAAGCTTCTCATGGATGTAGGGCGGCAGCGGTACCTGCCCCGCCCGGTTGAGCGCGGCTTCGAAATCCCCCTGCCAGCGGAAGCGGACAAGGCGGCCCCCCCCTTCCGTCCGTTCTTCGACGAGCCCTTCCAACCCTCCGTCCCCGAATACCAGCCTCACGCCCGGGGCAATGCGCCTGCCCGGCCTGACCAGGCATGACCATACCTCCGGCGATACCTGATGGAGAAGAAAGCACTCGGCGCGGCCGCCGGTATCCGCCTTTCTTCCCAAAAGCCTTGCGGGCAGCACTCTGGTTCGATTGAAGACCAGAAGGTCGCCGGGTTTCAGATAGTGGGGAAGATGATAAAAACGGTCGTGGGCCAGCCCTCCCTCCGACAGAACAAGCATACGGGAATGATCCCTTGGCTCGATGGGCTTCTGCGCGATCAACTCCTTTGGCAAGTCATAATCAAATAAGGAGATATCCATCTTACTGTACCGCCATCACGGCCAGTCTGCCGTCGTTTTTATTTTGATTATAGTAGTACTCGATGATCTGCCCGTATGTCATGCCCGCTTGCGCCATGCCGATGGCGCCCCATTGGCTGAGGCCCACGCCGTGACCGTAACCCTTGCCGTCGAAGACGTAAGCCGTGACGGTACCCGCGTCATTTTTGCTCATTTCGACGACCCCGTCCGCGGTGGCGATGAAAAAACTATTGCCGCCGGGGTTGATATCCTCCGCCTGCCCGCCCGCGGTGATACCCTTGGATTCAGCTATGCCCTGCCCCAGCATGACCACGGCCCCGGCGCCGTTTCTGACCGCTATGCCCCCTTCCGGGATGAGGGTGAACATGGCGCTGCGCAAGCCCAGGAACGACCGTACGCCTTCCCGGTATAGCGAGTATGCTCCACCGCTGCCGGCGAGGTCAAGCCGGGTGATGCGGCCGCTTTCGTTCGCCTGATCCGTGACCCTTCTTGTGGCGGGGTCGAAGGCGAAGGCGTGAGCGCTGAGGGACTGCAGGCTCCCTATGTTGATGGGCGAGGACGGATTGTCCTGGTTCCACTTCCCTATCATGCTTTGCAGCTCGCTTATGGTATAGCGCACCTGCCAGCTATAGGTGTTGCCGGGATACCCGTTGGCGTCCTGGGCGGCTTCCAGGGCGAAAGCGTCGTAAGGGGAAGCGACCGCTTTAGCATAGGGCAGAGATTCGTTCCAGACATTCTCCGCGTCCTCGGTATATCCGCCGCTGTTTGAGGAGAAAAAAGCCTCGATGAGTCGGCCGTCGTAGTATATCCCTTGCCCGGCGGTGGCTTCCACTGCCGCCGTGGTATGCTCCTTCTCGCTGCCAAAGCCGCCGTAGAGTTGGTCGCTTGAGCCGGACACCAGATCGTAAGAAGCGGCTGGGTTTTTCTTTTTCAGCGCGTAGGTCCGGCTGACCACCGCCTGGGCTTTCAGCGCTTCTGCGGGGGCGGTGGAGAGCCCCATTTCCATAGGCAGCACGCCCAGCAGATAGAGGTCGACGTCCAATATGTTGATCACATTCAATAAACCGTTTTTGTTCTCGACCACGATAGCCCCGCGGTAGGAGCGCGCGCCGTAGGTGACGACGCCATGCCCCGCATCCATGGGCGCCAGTAGGATACGGCTGCCGCTTGCGCCCGGATATCCGCCGTCGCCGGATATGACCAACCCGATGCCTGAAGGCGAGGCTGTGATACGCTCCCCGGGCGAAAGTCTCCCCGCCTCCACGCCACTATCCGGGTCGCTTATGCCATAAGCGCCTTGGCTTACCGTCAGCACCGCTTCTTTTTGCCCCAGGCCCAGGGCAACGCGGACGACGACTTCACCCTGGGGGATAGCCGCCCCTTCCGTCCGGTTGTAAGCCCCCTCTGACAGCAGCGCAAGGCATAGGGCGAAACAAAGAAATGCTTTGATTGATCTAGCCGGTATTGTCATTTTCGGTCCCCGTATCGTTCGTACTCGCTGAATACACAGCCGCAATACCCCTGCATATAGAGCCCCGCTTCCCGGGCCATGGCCTGGCCCCGGCGGAAGCCCGGGCGGAAATCCCTGTACAGGAAGCTCAGCCCATAAGCCTCGGCAGCCGCTTCACCCGCCTCCCGGATGAGGTCGTGATGCTGATATGGGCTCACCAAAAGCGTGGTGCTGTAAGCCTCCAGCCCCGCTTCCTTACATGCCGCGGCCGCCCTCTCCATGCGCAGCCGGTAGCACAGCCCGCAGCGTTCGGCGGACAACGCCCCGTAGACGCCGTCGGGCGCTTCCTTTATCCGCAGCAGGAAAGCTTCCAGGCCGTACCCTTCCTCGATCCGCGCGTCCAGCCCTCTTTGCTCCGCCATCACGCGGTAGGCATCAAGACGGGAGCGGAATTCCCGGTAAGGGTGGATGTTGGGGTTGTCGAAGTACCCCGATACCCGGTAGCCTTCCTGCCTCAACGCTTCCAAGGGGTACATCGTGCAAGGCCCGCAGCAGCTATGCAGGAGAATATGCCTATCGCTCATGGCGTCCCTTGCTGCCCGGCGTCAAAAAGGCTGCCCTGGTTTTGCCCCTGGTTGGCCGGAGGCGGCTGATCCAGATATTGATAAGCCTTAAGCGTCGCCATGCGCCCCCTGGCGGTGCGTTGCAGGAGGCCCATTTGCATCAGATACGGTTCGTAGACGTCCTCTATGGTCTCCGTCTCCTCGCTGATGGACGCCGCCAGGGTATCTAAACCCACCGGGCCGCCGTTGAAGTTCTGGATGATGGTCAGCAGCAGATGACGGTCGATGGCGTCCAGGCCCAGGGCGTCCACTTCGAGGCGGTCCAGGGCGTCCCCGGCTACGTCAGTGTCGATGACGCGGCGGTTGCCCACCTGGGCGAAATCCCGTACCCGCCGGAGCAGGCGGTTGGCTATCCTGGGCGTGCCCCTTGCCCGGCGGCCGATTTCCTTGGCGCCCTCGGGGTCGACGTCGATGTTCAGTATCCTGGCGGAGCGGGTCACGATGGTGAGCAGCTCCTCTTCGCGATAATACTCAAGCCGGCTCACCACGCCAAAGCGGTCCCGGAGGGGCGCGGACAGGAGCCCCGCCCTGGTGGTGGCCCCTACCAGAGTAAAGGGCGGCACATCCATCCGTATCGTCCGGGCGCTGGGGCCTTTGCCAATCATGATGTCCAGGCAAAAATCCTCCATAGCCGGGTACAACACCTCTTCCACGGAGCGGTTCAGCCTGTGTATCTCGTCGATGAAGAGGACGTCCATGGGCTCGAGGTTCGTGAGGATAGCGGCCAGATCCCCCGGCCTCTCGATGGCGGGGCCGGACGTGCTCCGTATACTTGCCCCCATCTCGGCGGCGATGATGATCGCCAGCGTAGTCTTCCCCAAGCCGGGCGGCCCGTATAGCAGGACATGGTCAAGGGGCTCCTTACGCTCCCTGGCGGCTTTGATGAAGACCTCCAGGTTCTCTTTCACCTTAGTCTGCCCTATATAGTCCGCCAGGCGCTGGGGCCGTATGCTGCTTTCCTCTATATCTTCGCCGCTCACGCCGGGCGCCACCAGGCGTTCTTCGAAATACTCATCATCCATGAGGGGCTTCCTCCATCCCTTCGGTAGGCTTTACCGGGCGTATCCGCGAAATCACAACGCTAGCCCAGTTATTTCGTGGACGCTGCACTAGTACTTTGCCATCTGCTTCAGGCCAAGTTTGATGATATCCTCGACGCCCATATCGCCGAGGTCCATGCCGGCGAAGGCTTTCATGATCTCCGAGCGGGTATAGCCCAAAGCTTCCAGAGCTTCGATCGCCTGCCCCGCGTCCCCCTCGCCGCCGCCCGCCGCCACGGCGCCGAAGCCGTCTCCGCCGCCGGCGAAAAGCATTTCCTTGTCCAGCTTGTCTTTCAGCTCAAGGATCAAGCGTTGCGCCGTCTTCTTGCCTATCCCGGATATGCTGGTCAGGGAGCTCAGATCCCCGGTGACCAGGGCCTTTTTCAACGTCGGCGCCGGGTAAGCGGACAGCATGGCCAGCGCCAGCTTCGGCCCCACTCCGGATACCTGGGTCAGCAGGGTGAAGAACGAACGTTCTTCTTCTGTGGAAAAGCCATACAGGCTGATATCGTCTTCCCGGAGCTGAAGGTCGGTATACAAGAGCGCCCGGCTACCCGCCTGGGGCAGGGCAGACAGGGTCTGGTTGGAGACCTTGAGGCTGAAGCCGAAGTCCCCGGCCCTAAGCACGAGCCCTTGGGGCCCTTTGGCGACGATTTCCCCTTCGATGAAATCAAGCATGGTTTTCTCCTTTGTATACGCCGGGCCCGCAACCCACGGGCGGCGCGGTGCTGAACTACTTCGCGCTGCGCCAGCTGCCCTTTCCGCCAAACTGGCAGTAGCACACGGCTATGGCAAGGGCGTCCGCGGCGTCGTCGGGCTTGGGCGTCTCCTGAAGCCCCAGTATCTTGGTCAGCATGTACTGGACTTGATGCTTCTCCGCCCTTCCGTACCCCACCACCGCCTGCTTGACCTGCAGGGGCGTGTATTCCCCCACCGGTATCTCCCGGAGGCCGGCTGCCAGCAGCGCCACGCCCCTGGCTTGCCCCACGGTGATCGCCGTGGTGGTATTGCGGTTAAAGAACAACTCCTCGACGGCCATCACATCCGGCTTATACTCGTCGAGCAGCCGGTTGACCCCGTGGAAGAGTTGCTTCAGCCGGTCTTCTGTTTTATCGTCCTTACTCGTACGGATGGCGCCGTAGGCAAGGGGCTTATGCTTACTGTTTTGGTAGTCGATGAGGCCGAAGCCCATGATGGCGGTGCCCGGGTCGATCCCAAGTACTCTCATAGCTTGTCCGCGATCTCGTCCGGCACGTCAAAGTTTGTGTATGTGCTCTGTATGTCGTCATGTTCATCCAGAGCCTCCATCATCCGCAGCACATATTTTGCCTGCTCCAGATCGGTGACCACGACGGAGGTGTCCGGGATCATCGTGATCTCGCTGTCGGAGAATACTACCCCCTCTTTCTCCATGCCTTCCTTCACCGCCTGGAAAGCGCCGGGGTCGGTGGTGATCTCCACAGTATCCTCTTCTTCCTGGATGTCGTCCGCCCCAAGATCCAGGGCCATGAGCATCAGGTCGTCCGCGCTGAGCTTACAATCCTCTTTGTCGACGGTGAGGACGCCTTTTTCCTTAAACATCCAGCCGACGCAACCGGTCTCGCCCATATTGCCGCCATTCTTAGAGAAGATATGGCGTATCTCCCCCGCCGTACGGTTTCGGTTGTCCGTCATCGCCCTGACCATGACGGCTGTGCCCCCCGGGCCATAACCCTCATAAGTCAGCTCCTCATAGTTCGCCCCGTCCGCCCCCCCGGCGCCCTTCTCGATAGCCCTCTTTATATTGTCGTTGGGCATATTGGACGCTTTCGCCTTGGCTACGGCTATCTTCAGGCGGAAGTTGCCCTCCGGGTTGCCTCCGCCGGCTCTGGCTGCGACGATGATTTCCCTGGCTAGCTTGGTAAACACAACGCCCTTTGCCGCGTCGATCTTACCTTTATGCCGCTTTATCGTAGACCATTTCGAGTGACCGGACATATGAACCCTCTCAATCTGACGTCTGATTTCCGTTTTGACTTATCCGTTTCCGGCGCGCCTTTTGCTTTGTATCAGTATATCACAATGGCAGCGCGATATCCAGACGGCTGAGCATCTTGCCGAATACCCTTATTAGCTCCGGCTCCTTCGATCGCCCCGCCACTTCGGCCAGCGGCGCCCAGACCACAGCTGTGTTCTCACCCGCCCTGACCGCCAGCGCCTCCTTCTCGGAAGCCTGCAGCAGGTACGACGCGTTGAGGTGGAGATGGGCGCTTATGTACTTGCCGTTCTTGACATGCCCGAAGACGGGTAGGATATCCAGTGACGCCATATCCGGCAGCAGCAGCTCTACCGCCGCTACGCCCGTCTCTTCGGCGGCTTCCCGCAAAGCTATCCCCTCCAGGTCTTCCTCACCGTCGGCGTGCCCCCCCGTCCAGGTCCAGGTCCGATAGATATTGTGATGCACCATGAGCATCTTATCCTTCCCTTCGTTGAGGATGAGGCCGGAACTGGTGATATGGCAGGTCAGGTTCGCCCTGGTCAGTATGTCGCCGAACCTGGCGCATATGTCCAGGACGATCGCTTTGTCTGCCGCCTCCTGGGCGCAGGAGGGCTGGAATTCTTCGATTTGCCGGATATACTTCATTTTGCTCATGAGGCCCCCTTATCTGATGATCTATTATACCGCAAAAAGGCGTGATGGAACAAATCATACCGCATTTCCGTCAGTAGTATGGTATACTTACCTAAACATGGCGACCATCGGCAGTCGATAAATCCGTCCATGAGGAGGAATAATCTATGGCGACAGGCGCGGACGCGGGTAATCCCAATGCTAAGGCCAGAGCCAAATCCACTTCAAATGTATGGGGCAGCCTCGGGGGCAAAACCTCGACCGGCGCGAATAAGACCGGCAGCGGCAAGACCGCGTCATCAACGAAAGCAAACGGCGCTGCCAGCGGAAAAAGCGCCGCGGCAGGCGACGCCGCTGTGGGCGAACCGGGCGTAAAGACCCAAGCGGGCAGCAAAGCCGCTGCCCCAGGCAAAACCTCAGCGAAGAAAAAAGTCAGGCGCGGCAGGCTCATGGCCAAAGCCGCGGGCCGTATGCTTCTGATGCTTCTTCTCGTCTTCATCATACTGGGCTTCGTGGGCGTAGGTCTGGTGGGGGGGTACGTCTACAACATCATCCGCTCCATCGACGAGCTGGACATGACCGTACTCTCCGGCGAGCTCACCACTTACGTGTACAACCGCGACGACGTTCAGATCGGCGTCTTTCACTCGGAGAAGGACAGAGTGCCCCTGGATCCCATGGACATCCCCCTTCGGATGAAGCAAGCCATCATCTCCATCGAAGACCAGCGCTTTTTCCAGCACAAAGGCGTCGACCCCATCCGTATCCTGGGCGCCGCCAGGGCAAACTTTGAGTCCGGCAACCGGGGCCAGGGCGCCAGCACCATCACCATGCAGGTGGTCCGCCTGGTCATCCTCGACGTGGGCAACGACGACAAGAGCTACGACCGCAAGATACAAGAAGCCTGGCTAGCCATGAAGCTCGAACAAGTCTACTCCAAGGAGCAGATACTGGCCTTCTACCTGAATAATGTTTACTACGGCCAGCGGGCGTATAGCTGCGCCACGGCGTCTCTGAATTATTTCAACAAAGACATCCACGATCTAAATATCGGCGAGTATGCCTTCCTCGCGGGCATCGTCAACGGCCCGGGGGTGTTCAATCCCTTTCAAAACATGGACAGGGCCAAATCCCGCCAGGCTATCGTACTCAACGAAATGGTCAAGATGGGTTACATCTCGGAAAGTGAAGCCGCGGCGGCAAAAAGCGCGCCGCTGAATGTCGTTCGGAGCACGACCCAGATCGAAGACCGGGATTTCACCAATCAGTCCTTCCTGGACTACACCTTCAATGAGGCCTGCGACATCCTGGGCATCGACCGCTCCAACGCCATCCGCATGTTTACCGGCGGCTACCGCATCTATACGACCTTGGATGTGGTCACCCAGGCGAAAATCGAGGAGATCTACGCCGATGATGAAAACTTCCCCGAGGTCAAAGACGAAGACAAGTTCATCCAGTCGGCTATGGTGATCGTCAACGTCCACGACGGCTCCATCCAGTCCATGATCGGTGGCAGGAACATCAATGAAGTCCGCGGTTTCAACCGCGCCGCCGACGCTTACCGCCAGCCCGGCTCAGCTTTTAAGCCCGTCGTGGTATACGGGCCCGCCATCGAGCTCGGCTGGGGACCCGGAAACGTATTGGACGACTACCCCGGCGGATTTACGGTAGAGAAAGACTTTCAGAATAGCGACAACGCTTACCGCGGCCTCGTCACCCTGAGGGCGGCGATACAGAGCTCATTAAACACCATAGCCGTGAAGCTCATCGAGCGTATCGGCGTGGAAAACGGTATAGCCTTCGCGAAAAGGCTTGGCATCACCAGCCTGGTGGAGTCAGGCCGGTACAACGACCTGGGCCCGGCTATCGCCCTGGGCGGCGTCACCCACGGCATATCCCCCATCGAGCTCACCGCGGCCTTCGCCACCTATGCCAACAACGGCGTCTACAATAAGCCCTTCGCCATACGCCGCATCGAGGACTATAAAGGCAACGTCATATACGAGCACAGCCCGGAAAGCCGGGTCGCCATGTCCCCCCAGACCGCGTACATGATGACGGACATGCTGATTTCCGCCGTCTCCGGCGGCACAGGCTCCAGGGCAAGGCTGGACAGGGCCACCGCGGGTAAGACAGGGACGACTTCCTTGAATGTGGACGCCTGGTTCGCCGGATATACGACGGATCTGGCCGGCGTCATCTGGATGGGTTACGACGAGCCTGAGCGGATGCCGGGGGTCTTCGGCGGCACTTACTGCGCGCCCCTCTGGAAAGATATCATGACCGTCGCTCACCGGGATATCCCCGTCAGAGACAAGGAGTTTCCCGCGCCGGAGGGCATACGGAGCGTTACGATAGACGCCAAGTCCGGCCTGCTGCCCTCGCCCCTGACCCCGGAAGAGTTTATCATCACCGAAAAGTTTATCGCGGCTTTCGCCCCGGAAGAGGAGTCCAACGTATGGATACAGGCGCCTGTATGCGCCGAAAGCGGGCTGCTGCTGGTGGAAGACTGCCCCCACACGGAGATGAAAACTTTTTTGCGCAGGGTGACGCCCTGGACTGGAAACGTCGCCCCCCAGGACGCCAGGCTGGAAGTGCCTTCCGAGTTCTGCAATATCCACGGGGAAGGCGGCTTCATCACCTACCCGGATGACGATTCCACCCAGATCAGGGTTTATGCGCAAGTGGCCGAAGAAGGCGAAGCCCCTGTGGTAAACCTTTCCTGGTACGCTTCCAGGGCGGACGCCAACACAGTCTTCCATATCTACCGGGGGAACGACCCCAACACCCCCGCCAACTCTGCGGTGAGGCTCGCGGTGCTCAACTATACCAGCGCCACTTATGTGGACGACAGCTTCGAGCCATATGATTACGGGACGTACTATTACTTTATCCAAGCCATAGACAAGACAGACGGGGAGGTACTGGGCACATCCCCCGAGGCGAGGGCTGTGGTCGGCGGGTATGACCCTTACGGCTACGGCGGCGGTTACGGCGGCGAACCCGGGGACAGGCCCCAGACAGCCATTCGGCTGGACGGCGCCCGGCTCCCCTACGGCTCCGGGTACTGCGTCCAGCTCCTCTGGAACGCGCCAAACCCGGGCAACGACGTCGTCTATATGATTTACCGCGCCGAAAGCATGGATTTCGCCATCGACGCAAGCAACCTGCTGACTTCCACCGGCAATATCAACTCATACACGGACACCAACGTATACAGCGGCCATACGTATTACTACCGCGTCGCCGGCGTGGATATGACCCTCGACCTGCCCCTTGGGCCATCCTCGCCTCTATGGACCACCATCCCCTGAAGATAAGCCGCGCCTATACCTCTAATCCCTCCGCTTCGCGGACTGCGCAAGTATAAAACCGCCCCTGTTGCGGCAGAGGGCGGTATTTTTGTTGCGCTTATTTGTTTATGCGGTTCGCTTTCGGGCGGTCACTCGTCGTCGCCGGCGTCCCCTTCGAGATCGGCGTCCCCTTCGAGGTCGTCGTCAAACTCGGATAGCTCCTCATCAGTGAGGTTGGAATTGGTCTTGACTTCCTCCATCCTGACCTTACATTCCTCGATCTTCTGTAAGCTGTCGTTGATTTGTGCGAACAGCGGTTCCAGCAGGGAGTAATCCTTCGAGCTGTTATAGATGTCGAAAGCGTGCTTGCCGATGTCCTCATACAGCTTGGTGATTTTGTTGTTTTCCACCATCATGTCCTTTTTCAGCTTGCCGAGCTCTATGGCCTGCTCGGATTTCTCCTTGGCGGTCTTCGCTGCGGATTTCGCTACCGAGGCTGTAGTCTCGCCCACTTTCTTTCCCAGTTCCTTGGCTTTATCCAAAAACGCCATTTTTCATACCTCCTCTGTCGATTTGTTAACAGTATAACACAAGAATAATCCCGGCGCTATACCTTCAGGCTGATCACCGTGACCCCGTCGCCGCCTTCGTTGTAGCCCCCCGTCCTCGCCCCCGCGATGAACGGGTGTTTCGCTGCCATGTCCCGGATCGCTTTGCGCAGGGCGCCGGTGCCTTTGCCGTGGATGATGCTGACCTGCGGCAGGCCGGCCAGATAGGCGTCGTCCAGGTACTTCTCCGCCTCAAGCAGCGCCTCGTCCACCAGCATGCCCCGCAGATCCAGCTCCGCGCTGATGGATCGGGCCTTGTCGGCGCCGATGGCGCCGGCGCCGGTCTTCTGCGGCGCGCCGTCGAGCAATACTTCATCCGGCAGCAGCTCCAAATCGCCCAGCCTCACGGAAAGCTTCATCACCCCGGCCTGCACCTGCAGCTCGCCCTGGTTGTTGGCTTTGGTCAGCACCTGCCCCTTCTGCTTCAGCTTTCGCAGATATACCATATCCCCCGGCTCCGGTATGCCGGCCGGCCGGCTGGACGGCCTCTCCCGGGAATCCATCTGGTCGTATAAGCCGCTCTCCCGCTTCCGCAACTCCTCCCGCAGCCTTTGCGCCGTCTGCTCGTCGACGCCCCGGTAGCCTGCTTTACGCATATCCCGCATTTCCCTCAGCAGGCTTTCGCTCTCTTTCCGGGCCTGTACGACGATCTCCAGGGCCTCCTCCCGGGCATTCTCCAACAACTTCGCCGCCCGCTCCTTCCTATCGTCCTCTTTCTTCCTGATCCAGGCCAGAGTATCCGCCGCCTGCCGGCGCAGATCCTCCGCTTCCCGGCGCTCCTTCTCGGTAAAGAGCTGATTGGCCTCCAGATCCCGGATCAGATTGGCCGTACGGGCTTCCTCCATGGACTGGAAAGCTTTCGCGGCTTCGATGACCGCCGGGGCAAGCCCGAGCCGCAGCGATATCTCGAAAGCGTTGCTCCTTCCCGGTATGCCCATCATCAGGCGGTAAGTCGGCCGCAGCGTCTCCACGTCGAACTCCACGCTGGCGTTTTCCACCCGCGCGTGGCCGGAGGCAAAGCTCTTCAGCTCGCTGTAGTGGGTCGTCGCCACCAGCCTGGCCCCTTTGGCCAGCAAATCTTCCACTACGGCCATCGCCAGGGCCGCGCCTTCGGCCGGATCCGTCCCGGCGCCCAGCTCGTCCAGCAGCACCAGGCTGTCCCGTCCGGCTTTCTCCGTGATGGCAATGATATTCGTCATATGCGAAGAGAAAGTACTAAGCGACTGCTCGATACTCTGCTCGTCCCCGATATCGACAAACACTTGTTGAAACACCGCCGTCTCCGTGCCTTCCTCAGCCGGGATATGCAAGCCGGACTGGGCCATCAAAGCGAGCAGCCCGATGGTTTTCAGCAGCACCGTCTTGCCGCCGGTATTCGGCCCGGTGACGATGATGGCGTCAAAATCCCGGCCAAGCCCCACGGTGACCGGCACCGCTTTGCCCGGGATCAGGGGATGCCTGGCCGATTTGAGGGCGACGTAACCTTCTTCGTTGACGACGGGACAGCCCCAGTCGCCGGCGGCGCTGAGCTTGCCCTTCGCCATGGCGAAGTCGATCTGCGTCA